>NZ_JBWKPM010000013.1:0-134895 GCF_059418245.1 Roseateles sp. GW821-FHT09B06
CGCCGCCTGGGCTTCAAGACGCCGAGCGAAGTCTTTGCTCGGTCCTAGCGGTGTTGCACTTCAAAGTTGACTTCAAGCTTCTCCGCCAAGCTCGACAAGGGCGGCCATTTCGCGGCCTGGGAAGAGCCACTGCTGTTCGCCGCCGAGTTGCGCGCGGCGTTCGGGACGCTGCGCTAGGGCGTACGACCCACGCCCACAAAGGTTGGGCGCGCAGGCTGGCGGCTTCGAGCCCCTGCAGCCTGCGTGGATGCGGTCCGCCGCTATGCTTGGCAGGCACCAACGAATTCATCCGAGGCATCACGTGAAGACTGTCGCTCTGTTGCTCTACCCCGGCTTCGAAATCCTCGACCTCGCCGTCATCACCGTGTTCGAGCTGGCCAACCGGGAGCTCGGCCATGAGGCCTACCGACTGGCGCGGCTGTCGGAAGAGGGCGGGCCGGTCGCCAGCTACTCGGGTGCGACGGTGGACTCATGCAAGTTTCGAGAGGCGCGCTACGACACGCTGCTTGTCTTTGGCTGCTCGATTCAGCTGCCGACCGCGACCCCGCGGATGAAGGCGTACCTGAGGCGCGCCCAGCAAGCCTGCAGGCGGGTCGGCAGCCTCTGCACCGGCGCGTTCATCCTGGCCGAGGCGGGCTTGCTCGACGGACGCCGCGCCACGACGCACTGGTTCGCGGCACAGGAGCTCCAGACGCGCCACCCCGAGGTGAAGGTGCTACCGGACCGGATCTTCACGAGCGACGGCGGCGTCTGGACGTCGGCCGGGATGACCTCGTGCATCGATCTGGCTCTGGCGATGGTCGAGGAGGACCATGGCGTGGAAATCGCCAAGGCGATCGCGAAGAGGATGGTGGTCTACCACCGGCGAACCAGCGGCCAGTCTCAGTTCTCGGCGCTACTGGAACTGCAGCCCCGGTCCGATCGCATCCAGAAGACGCTGTCCTTCGCCCGCGCCAATCTGGGCAAGGACCTGTCGCTGGAGGAACTGGCGGCCGTCGCGCATGTCAGCGTCAGGCAACTGAGCCGCATCTTCAAGCTCGAGATCGGCCAATCTCCGGCGCACGCGGTGAAGAAGCTGCGTGTCGATGCGGCCCGCAGCCTCATCGACGCCGGCGAGCTTTCGCTGTCCGTGATTGCCAGGGAGACCGGCTTCGGCGACGCCGAGAGTATGCGCAGGGCATTCATCCGGACGCTGCACCAACCGCCACGAACGATCCGCCGCGCTGCCAGGCAGCAGGCCGCCTAGCGGGCCGTTGACATTCGCCCCGACGCAGTGACGGCGACGGTCTGCGCGGGTTGGAATCGGCATTCGCGGTCATGGTCGACAGCCTGCTGGGCGCTCCTTGCGCAAGGTTCAGCGACCCCGGGGAATTCGATTCGGGCGACAGGAATGCAAGCGCTTTGACCACGAAGTCGGCATGGAACTGGAACACCGCGCCGTGTGGAACAGGAACTGCTTCGGATCTTGCCCAGTGAGCAAACCTCGGATCATGTCCAAGTACGTTATTCGGGCCAGCTTGCTGATGCCTTCGCCAGACCCGGCGATGGAATTTCGGCTTCGGGATCCGGTGCCAGAGTTCATGGGAGTCTGCAGGACTAGGAGTGAATAGGCTCATTTGATCTTGATGACCACCTTGCTCTTGCCGCGGCCGTACACCCCGAGTGGAATTCAGCGCGCCGGAAGCGGGCGCGCAAGGTTTTACGGGAGCGGCCCGCGCGGGCCGCTCGATGGAGATACGGGCATCGCCGATGCGGTGGCGCGCACCGCCCATGCCCTCGCGACCAGGGACAGGGACCCGTCGGCCTGAACCGGCAACAGTTCCTGTAGCCGGTCTCTCAGTCGGCCTCTTGCCGCTGCCGTCAGCGACATTGCATAGGCGGGCGCCGGACCTTGACCGCCCAGAAAGGGCTCCCAATAGTCCTGGAAGCTGGGGAAGGGCGTCGGGACATCGATGGCGGTCACCTCCGCGTTGTGGAATCCGGCCTCGCCGACTCGCGCGCGCAACGCGTCCGGCTGACACAGGGGAAAGCGAACCCCCTCGTCGAACTCGGCGGCCGAGGGGTCGAGGGCGACCGCGGCATCCCAGAAGTAGCGGATGAGTTCCATCTTTCCCGCGTAGTCCCAGACATAGGCCCCGAGGGTCGCCCCCTCGCTGGCGACCCTGGCCATCTCTTTGAGGGCGGCGCCCAGATCCGGGATGAAGTTCAGGACCAGCCCGGACACCACGACGTCGACCGAGGCGTCGGTCAGCGGCAGGGACGCCGCATCGCCCCGACACAGGTTCACCGGGCTCGGGAGGGTTTCCCGCGCTAGCTTGAGAAAGCCTTCGGAGGGTTCAACGCCGGTCAGGGACGCCGGTGCATGGTGCTCCGCGATCGCGCCGCAAAGCGCCCCCGTACCGCACCCGACGTCCAGCCAGCGCCTGCCCGCGGGGATGTCGAGCCAGGCGAGAAAGGCCGGCGCGACGCGTCGGCTCCAGCGCCCAACGTAGCGTTCATAGGGATTCCCGAGTTGCCAGTTGTCGGACGGCCGCGGCGTTTGCATGGGCAGAGCTCTCGGTGGGTTGATCGATGCCTAGCTGCACTCTATACAGCTTTCCTGCCGCCGCTCGGGCCAGGTGTACCGAGCGCCCCGTAAAGCGCCACGCCCGACGCGGTCTGCCGCCGTCTGCCGACATTTCGCACTCAACCCGTGTTCCGCAAGCCCGCCGCGATGCCGTTGATCGACAGGTGGATGCCGCGCTGCACCCGTTCCATCGACGGGTCCTCGGTGCGCTTGTCGGCCGGCACCGCGCGGTAGCGCCGCATCAGCTCGACCTGCAGGTGGTGCAGCGGGTCGATGTAGGGGAAGCGGTGCTCGATCGAGCGGGCCAGCGCCGGGTTGGCTGCCAGGCGCTGCTGCTCGCCGGTGATCAGGGTCAGCGCCTCCTGCGTGCGCTCGAACTCGGCCTGGATGGCGGCAAAGATCTTCTTGCCCAGGCGCTTGTCCTCGACCAGCTCCACATAGCGCTGCGCGATCGACAGGTCGGTCTTGGCCAGCACCATGTCCAGATTGGACAGGAGGGTGCGGAAGAAGGGCCATTGCTTGACCATGCGGCGCAAGAGGGTCAGGTTTTGCGCGCGCTGCTCGCCCTCGCCATGTTCCCCATTGATGAACGCCAGCACGCCCGAACCGAAGCCGCACCAGCCGGGCAAGGTGACGCGGGCCTGGCCCCAGCTGAAGCCCCAGGGGATGGCGCGCAGGTCCTCGATCGCGCGGGTGGCCTTGCGCGAGGCGGGCCGCGAACCGATGTTGAGTTCGGCGATCTCGCGGATCGGCGTCGCCGCGAAGAAGTAGTCGGCGAAGCCCTTGGTGTCGTAGACCAGGCCGCGGTAGGCGCCGAAGCAGGCGTCCGACAGGGTCTGGGCGGCGTCCAGGAAGGCCTTGGGCGCATTCTTGGTGGGGTGCAGCAGGGAGGCTTCCAGCGTGGCGGCCACCAGGGTTTCCAGGTTGCGCCGGCCGATCTCGGGGTTGGCGTACTTGGAGGCGATCACCTCGCCCTGCTCGGTCAGGCGGATCTGGCCGTTCACCGTGCCGGGGGGCTGGGCCAGGATGGCCTGGTAGCTGGGGCCGCCGCCGCGGCCCACCGTGCCGCCGCGGCCGTGGAACAGGCGCAAGGTGATCGGGTGCCTGGGATCGTGCTGCTTGAGCGCCTCGAACAGCTCGACCAGGGCGATCTCGGCGCGGTAGAGCTCCCAGCTGCTGGTGAACACGCCGCCGTCCTTGTTGGAGTCGGAGTAGCCCAGCATGATGTCCTGCTCGCCGCCCGAGCGCTGCACCAGGGCGCGGATGCCCGGCAGCGCATAGAACTCGCGCATGATGTTGGACGCCTCGCGCAGATCGCCGATGGTCTCGAACAGCGGCACGACGATCAGGTCGCTCAGCGCGGGGCCGTCCAGGGTGCCGCGCATCAGCCCGACCTCCTTCAGCAGCAGCAGCACCTCGAGCAGATCGCTGACGGTCTCGGTGTGCGAGATGATGTAGTGGCGCAGGGCCTCGCGGCCGAAGCGCGACAGGGCCTCGCGGGCGGCCTCGAAGATGGCCAGTTCGGCCAGGGTCTGCTCGCTGTAGGCCGCGCCGATCACGCGCAGCGGGCGGGCGTCGCCCAGCAGCTGCAGCAGCAGCTCGCGGCGCTCGGCCTCGCCGAGCCGTGCATAGTCCGGCGCGATGCGGGCCGCGACCAGCAGCTCGGCGACCACCAGCTCATGCTGGTCGGAGCTCTGGCGCAGGTCCAGGGTGGCCAGGTGGAAACCGAACACCTGCACCGCGCGCATCAGCGGCCGCAGGCGCGGCGCGATCAGGGCCTCGGCGTGATGGCTCCTCAGCGAGGCCTCGATGATGCCCAGGTCGGCCAGCAGCTCGTCGGGCGAGCGGTAGGGGTCCTGCGGCGCCACCGCGTGGCGCAGGGCCTCGGTGCCGGTCAGCTCGTGCAGGGTGGCGGCCAGGCGCGCGTACATGCCGGTCAGCGCGCGCCGGTAGGGTTCGTCCAGGCGGTGTTCGTTGCGGTCCGGGCTGCGCTCGGCGAGCAACTGCATCGCGGGGCTGACCTGGGCCAGCAGGGCCGAGATCGACAGCTCGGCGCCCAGCTCGTGCAGCTCGGTCAGGTAATGGCGCAGCGCCACCTCGCTCTGGCGCTTCAGCGCATGGCGCAGGGTGTCGGCCGACACATTGGGGTTGCCGTCGCGGTCGCCGCCGATCCAGTGGCCCATGCGCAGGAAGCTGTTCAGCTCATGGCCGGGCAGGGCCTGCTCCAGCTCGGTGTAGAGGCGCGGGATCTGGCGCAGGAAGGTGGCGTGGTAGTAGGAGAGGGCGTTCTCGATCTCGTCGGCCACGGTCAGCTTGGAGTAGCGCAGCATGCGCGTCTGCCACAGCTGGGTGACGCGGGCGCGGATCAGTGCCTCGTTGGCCAACTTCTCGCGCTCGGTGTGCAGGCCGTCGCGCTGCTCCACAAGCTCGGCGATGGCGCGCTCGGCGTCCAGGATGCTCTTGCGCTGCACCTCGGTCGGGTGGGCGGTCAGCACCGGCGAGATGAAGCCATGCTGCAGGGTCCGGGCGATCTCGGTGGGGCGCACGCCGGCCTCGTGCAGGCGTTCCAGCGCGAAGGTCAGCGAACCCTCGGCCAGGCTGCCGGCGCGGTCATGGATCTCGCGGCGGCGCACATGGTGGCGGTCCTCGGCGATATTGGCCAGGTGCGAGAAATAGCTGAAGGCGCGGATCACGCTGACGGCCTGGTCGCCGGACAGGCTCTTCAGCAGCTTGTCGAAGCTCTTGCCGGCCTGCGCATCGCGCTTCAGGCGGAAGGCCACCGAGAGCTTGCGGATGCGTTCCACCAGCTCGTAGGCCTCGCGGCCCTCCTGTTCGCGGATCACCTCGCCGAGGATGCGCCCCAGCAGGCGGATGTCCTCCATCAGGGGCAGGTTCTTGTCGTCTCGGGCGGTCTTGCGGGTCTTCTGTGCGGCGGGTCTTGCGGGCATGGCAGGGCTCGTCAGGGTTGATGCGAACAGGAGGGGATGAAGAGGGGGTTATGTAACGAAGTTACTCGATTCCGACTGTAGCAGTTTCTCTTGCTGCGCCGCACTGCGCTAGCATGCGGGCATGACGGAAACATTGAAGACGCCGGTGGTGATCGCCACCCGCGAGAGCCGCCTGGCGCTGTGGCAGGCCGAGCATGTGAAGGCCCTGCTGGAACGCCAGGGTCTGACGGTGGCGCTGCTGGGCATGACGACGCGCGGCGACCAGATCCTCGACCGCACCCTCTCCAAGGTGGGCGGCAAGGGCCTGTTCGTGAAGGAGCTGGAAACGGCGCTGGAGGAGGGGCGGGCCCAGCTGGCCGTGCATTCGCTGAAGGACATGCCGATGGAGCTGCCCGAGGGCTTCGAGCTCACGGCCATTCTGCAGCGCGAGGACCCGCGCGACGCCTTCGTCTCGAACCGCTACGCCAGCCTGGCCGAGCTGCCGCAGGGCGCGCTGGTCGGCACCTCGTCGCTGCGCCGCGTGGTGCAGCTGAAGGCGCTGCGGCCCGATCTGCGCGTGGAGCCGGTGCGCGGCAATCTGGATACGCGCCTGCGCAAACTGGACGAGGGCGGCTATGACGCCATCGTGCTGGCTGCAGCGGGACTGAAGCGCCTGGGCCTGGGCGGGCGCATCCGCGCCTGCTTCTCCGAGGACGAGATGATCCCCTGTGCCGGCCAGGGCGCGCTGGGCCTGGAGGTGCGCGCCGACGCGACCGTCCTGAAGGCGGCGCTGGCGCCGCTGAGCGACGCCCCCACCTGGCTGGCCACCCAGGCCGAGCGCGCGGTGTCGCGCAGCCTGGGCGGCAGTTGCAGCATGCCCTTGGCCGCGCATGGGCGCTGGCAGGGCGGCGAGCTGCGCCTGGACGTGGCGCTGGGCCATGCCGAGGACCATGGCCGCCCGCTGCTGAAGGCCAGCCTGAGCGCGCCGGTGGCCGACGAGGCCCAGGCCCGCGCCCTGGGCGGGCGGGCCGCGGCCCTGTTGCACGAGCGCGGCGCGCAGGCCTACCTGCCGCCGCAGTGATGTGACGAGCGAGCGCACGCTGCTGGTGACCCGGCCGCAGGCCCAGGCGGCGGACTGGCTGCAGCGGCTGGCGCGGCAGGGCGTGGACGCGGGCCGGCTCCGGGCCTTGCCTCTGATCGAGATCGCCCCGGCCGCGGACGGCGGCCAGGCCGTCGCCCAGGCCTGGGCGGCGCTGCCCGAGGCGCGCCTGGCCATGTTTGTCAGCCCCAATGCGGTGAGCGCCTTCTTCGCCGCGCGCCCGGCGCGGGCGCCCTGGCCGGGCGGCACCCTGGCGGCCACGGTCGGCCCGGGCAGCGCCCAGGCGCTGCGCGCGGCCGGCGTGCCCGAGGCGCTGCTGGTGCAGCCGCCGCCCGAGGCGGCCAGCCTGGATTCCGAACATCTGTGGCCGCAGCTGGCGGGCGAGGACTGGCAGGGGCGCCTGGCGCTGATCCTGCGCGGCGATGGCGGCCGCGACTGGCTGGCCCGGCGCCTGCTCGAGCGTGGCGCCGAGGTGCGGCAGTACGGCCTCTACAGCCGCCGCTGCCCGCGGCCCGACGCGGCCGGCCGGGCCTTGCTGCAGGCCGCGCTGGCGCGGCCGGCCGGTTATGTTTGGCTGTTCAGCAGCGCGGAAGCCATCGATCATTTGCAAGCCCTGGCCGGCGCCGCTGCCGACTGGTCGCACGGCCTGGCCATCGCCACCCATGCCCGCATCGCGGCGCGGGCCGAGCGCCTGGGCCTGGCGCATGTGGTTTTGACGCGACCGGATGCCGCGGCCGTTGCCGAGGCCTTCTGCGCGCTCTGAGGCGACCCCTACAATCATTTTGATCGTGAGCGACAACATCTCCCCCCCCGCCATGGCCGAAGCGTCCGAAGTTCCGGCCGGCCCCAAATCCCCGCCCTGGCTGCCCGCGCTGGCCGTCGGGATGGCCGTGCTGTCGGTGGCCGCCCTGGTGCTGGCCTGGCATGGCCAGACCCGGCTCAAGGAGCTGGAGCAGGAGCTGGTGCGGCGCCAGACCGACAGCCAGAGCGAGGCCAGCGAGGCCCGTGCGCTGGCGCGGCAGGCGCAAGACCTGACCCGCGACACCGCCGCCAAGACCGCGCTGCTGGAGGCGCGTCTGGCCGAGGTGGCGCTGCAGCGCGGCCAGCTGGAAGAGCTGATCCAGTCGATGTCGCGCTCGCGTGACGAGAACGTGCTGGGCGATATCGAGGCCTCGCTGCGCGTGGCCCTGCAGCAGAGCAGCATCACCGGCAGTGCCGAGCCGCTGGTGGCGGCGTTGCGCCAGGCCGATGAGCGCCTGCAACGCCACAAGCAGCCGCGCCTGGAAGGCGTGCGCCGCGCGGTGGCGCGCGATCTTGACCGGGTCAAGGCGGTCAATGTGGCCGACGTGTCCACGCTGGCGATCCGCCTGGACGAGGTGGTGCGCCTGCTCGACGAGCTGCCGCTGCTGGCCAGCGCCGAGCGCGCCGGCAATGCCGATACCCCGGCCATGCGCCCGGCGCGCAGCGAGCGGGCAATGCCGGCCGCGTCCGCGGCCGCCGCTGCGTCCTCCGCGCGGTCCGACGGTCTGCTGAACGAATGGCTGGCCGGCGCCCGCGAACGCTGGGGCGTGTTGGGCGGCCAGGTCTGGATCGAGGCAAAGTCGCTGCTGCGCGTGACGCGCATCGAGCACCCGGAGGCCATGTTGCTGGCACCCGACCAGACCTTCTTCCTGCGCGAAAACCTCAAGCTGCGTTTGCTGAATGCCCGGCTGGCCCTGCTGAGCCGGCAGTTCGACACCGCACAGGCCGATCTGCGCGACACCCTGGCCCTGCTGGACCGCTATTTCGATGCACGCTCGCGCCGCGTGGCCTCGGCCGCCGAGCTGCTGCGTCAGGTGCAGGGGCAGGCGCGTCAGGTCAGCGTGCCGCGGCCCGACGACACGCTGGCGGCCCTGGCTGCCGCGGCCGGCCGCTGAGCGGAGGGGATCCGACCCATGCGCTCAATCATCTGGCTGGTGCTGCTGTTCGCGGTGGCCGTGGTGGCCGCCCTGACCCTGGGCAGCAACGACGGCCTGGCAAGCTTCTACTGGAAAGGCTGGCGGCTCGACATCTCGCTGAACCTGTTCTTGCTGGCGCTGGTGGGCAGCTGCTTCGCCCTCGTCACCGTGATCCACACCCTCAATGCCCTGACCAGCCTGCCGCGCCGCGCGCGCGAATGGCGGCTGGCGCAGCGCGAGCGCACCGCCCAGCTGGCGCTGCGCGATTCGCTGGCCGAGTTCTTCGGCGCCCGCTATGGCCGCGCGCAGAAGGCCGCCCAGCGCGCGCTCAACATCCAGGCCCAGGCCGGCGGGCAGCCCGACGCGGCCTTCACGGCCCTGGGGCATCTGCTGGCCGCGCACAGTGCGCATCGTCTGCAGGACAAGCGCCGCCGCGACGAGCAACTGGCCCTGGCCCTGGAGCTGTCGCGCACCGAGCCGCAGGCCAAGGCCTCGGAAGAGGGGGCGCGCCTGCTGGCGGCCGAATGGGCGCTGGAGGACCGCGATGCGCAGCGCGCGCTGCAACTGCTGGCCGAGCTGGGTCCCGGCGTGGGCCGGCGTACCCAGGCCTTGCGCCTGAAGCTGCAGGCCGCGCGCCTCGGTCAGCAGCCGCTGGAAGCGCTGCGCACCGCTCGCCTGCTGGCCAAGCACCAGGGCTTTTCCAAGGTGGCGGCGCAGGGCCTGCTGCGTTCGCTGGCCTCCGCGGCGCTGGAAGGCGCGCGCGATGTCGATCAGCTGCGCCAGGTCTGGCAGCAGCTCGACAGCGCCGACCGCCGCGATGTTTTCGTGGCCGCGCGGGCGGCACATTGCGCGGCCAGCCATGGCGCGATGGGTGATGGCCGCGGCTGGCTGCAGCCCTTCTGGGACCGCATCGATGAGTTGGGCAACGACGAACGCGCCGCACTCAGCGAGGCCCTGGTGGCCGTGGCCCATGGGCTCGGGCCGGGCTGGCTGCAGCGCCTGGAGTCCGCCGTGCAGCGCTATCCGCGCGACGCGCATCTGGCCTATGCGCTGGGCCATGTGCTGGCCGAGCGCGAGCTGTGGGGCAAGGCCCGCCTGATGCTGGAGCAGGCCGCCGAGGAACGCAGCCTGCCGGTGGCCGCAAGGCGCCGCTGCTGGCTGGTGCTGGCCGAGCTGGCGCTGCATGACGGCGGCATGGAGCGCCGCGCGCGCTGCTTCGAAGCCGCCGCCACCCTGCACTGACTAGGAAAGAGCAAAGATCGGCTCAAAGATTTGCCAGAGCCAAAAATGTCATGCTATAGTAGAGGGCTTGGAGCGGCTGTAGCTCAGTTGGATAGAGTACTTGGCTACGAACCAAGGGGTCGTGGGTTCGAATCCTGCCAGCCGCACCAAAAAACATCGAATCTCACCTTGCCACGACGGGTGGGATCGGACCGGAAGAAAAAGAAGAACGTCGTGCGGCTGTAGCTCAGTTGGATAGAGTACTTGGCTACGAACCAAGGGGTCGTGGGTTCGAATCCTGCCAGCCGCACCAAAAATAAGAAGAGAATCAACGGGTTAGAAGCGCAAGCTTCTAACCCGTTTTCCGTTGCGGGGGCCTCGCATTCCCCGCCCTCTCTTCTTGCTCGCGCTTCAGCATCGCCAGACTGATGTTCCAGCGCCCACTGTCGTCCTTGATCTTCTCCAGTGCCGCGTGGATCTCCACGACCTGAGTCACCGTGTAGTGGTGGGTCATGGACGGCCGGCTGTGCCGGAGGATGTCGGCGATCGTGCTCTCCGCCACCACGGCTTCCCTCAGGCGCATGCCCACGGTATGCCGCAGGTCGTGCACATGCAGGTCACCCAGCCCTGCCTTCCCGCGCGCCGTCTGCCACGCGGTGTTGTTCATCGCCTGGATGGGGCGGTAGGGCGGTAGTCCATCACCGGTGTCTCTTCGGCGTTCGTCACCCGTTCTCGGCGGTACGAGAAGGCGAAGTCCTCGTGCTGGCCGCAAACTGATTCAATGATCGACTGGGCGACGCTGTTGCAGACCGGTACCCGCGCCTGCCGGCGTCCCTTCGTAAGTTTCCCCATTGAAGGGACGGCCTGAAAATGGAGACTTCCGCATCTTCTAGGAAGATCGATGAGGAAGTCGAGGTTCACGGAGACCCAGATCATGGCGATCCTGGACGAAAGGGGAAACGGGTCGGCCGGTGGCGGAGGCGGGGGCGTGCCGGCAGCACGGCATCAGCTCGGCGACGCACTACCAGTGGAAGAGCAAGTACGCCGGCATGTCGGTCAACGAGTTCAAGCGGAGAACGCGCGGCTCAAGAAGATGTACGCGGAACTGGCCTTGGAAAACGCCGCCATCAAGGACGTGCTGTCGCGGAATTGTGACGCCGATCGCCAGGCGAGCCGTGGCGCAGATCATGGTCGATGAACACCATCTGTCCCGAGTGCAGCCTGCAGGGCCGTGGGCCTACCGCGGTCGGCGCTGTACAAGTCCACGACAGGCCAGGCGGCGAAGGACGCGCCAGTCATCAACGCGATCAACGAAGTGTTGGAGAGACGTCCGCGTTGGGGCTTCTGGAAGTGCTTCGATCGGTTTCGGCACGACGGGCACGGCTGAAACCGCAAACTGGTCTACCGGGTGTACTGCGCGATGCGGCTGACCCTCAAGCGCAAGGTGCGGCGGCCGGGTGCTCACGCGCGAGCGCCAGCCGCTGCTGGACAGCACGGAGAGCTCAATCGGGTCTGGGCCTTGGGCTTCATGCGCGACACGCGCTACGACGGGCGCCCGTCGCGGACGCTGAACCATGATCGACGAAGGCAACCGCGAGGCACTGCGCATCGAGTGCGGCACGTCGATTCCATCGATACGCGTGGTCCGCGTGATGAACCAACTGATGGAGGTTTATGGCCAACCCGAAGCAATTCGCCCGGACGACGGGGGCAGCGCTGACGGCGGAGGCCTTCGTGGAATGGGCCAAGCGCCACGGCGTCAAGCTGCTGTTCATTCAGCCCGGCAAGCCCAACCAGAACGCGTTCATCGAACGCTTCAACCGCAGCTTCCGCCAGGAGGTGCTCGACGCCTGGCTGTTCAACGCCGTTAGCGAGGAGTAGGCGGCCGCTGACGACTGGCTCACCGACTACAACGAATTCCGGCCGCGCGATTCTCTGGGCAGCATGCCGCCGGCGGTATTCAAGCCCAGGATGTCCAACCAGGAAGTCTCTACTTCTGAACTGTCTACTTGACGGGGGGGGCTTACGTGTCCATATTGTGAATTCATCCTTTGGATGGGAGAAAAAACATGCAGCGTCGGACTTGGTGGGCGGTAGTGGGCCTTAGTGTACTGACGGGTGCATGCGGAGGAGGAGCTGAAATCCAAGATCCACCACCACAGCTTCAGGCGCAATTGGTTGCGGGCGGCACATATATACGCTGTGACAATGCCCGGGGAACCACGCTACAACTTGTACGCACGACTTCGGGGGGCACATCAACGACGAATATCCTTTGCCCCTCTAGCAAAGTTCTCGCGGGTGACTACGCGTTATCGCAATGGGCACTGCAGGCAGATCAGCGTACGCTCGCCACAACACCGACAGCCCTCCCAACTCCGACGATGCTGCGCAACGGAGATCGCTGGATCGTGTTGCAACCAGCGGCACTGTCACGAGCTAAGTTATCCGGGCTCGAACTGCAACTTGTCAACGGCAATGGCATGCCCATCATGAGTGTTACTGCTCCAAGTGAAGTCCTCGTATCGTTGGTTACAGGCGACTTGGCAACGACAGGCAGATGGCGTTGGAAAGCCACTAGCGGTAGTGTCGACCATGTTTCCGCCACCATGCATGCACTCGGCGTTGAAGAGAACGATCTTGGCTACTGGGGAGCACTCGCCGTTGGCAACACCAGCGGTGACTCGAGGAGCGAGCTTCTCGGCATGACGACGACGGACGGGGGACTTGTATACACAGGATATCCAGCTCTCGGACTTGACGCACTTTTCTCAGGTCGTGATTTTCGGGATGTACGTATTGCAGACCTTAACAATGACGGGCGCGAGGACGTAGTCGGTAACGTTTATGGCACCGGCTGCCTCCTTATTGGCCTTCGTCGAGCAGACTCAGGCTACGACTTCAGTGAGCCACTGCGAGCCGACGGTAGTTGCATCAGCGGTCATGGCGAAACGATCCTGGTTGCCGACTTTGACGGAAATGGCCTGCTGGACATCGTGTCCCCGTCTTACGAACGCTTCGACTTCCTGAAAAACCTCGGCGGTGGAAAGTTCGTCGAGATCGCTGATTCGCTTGGAATTTCGTTCCCGAACTACCTCCCGCATGTTGAAGGGGCCACGGCTATTGATCTCAATCTCGATGGGGCCGTGGAGATCGTGATCGCGAACGAAGTGCTAATTAATGATGGGGCAGGTCATTTCACCGCAATGCCCAGCCCCTTCGGTGCGACGAGAATCGCTGACGAGGGGCAGTCGGTGTTCGACCTCGATGGTGATGGGATTTACGACATCATCAAAAACCACCCGAGCCGTGGCCTGCGCCCATACTGGGGCAGCATTGACCGGCTGCACTTCACCGATGGTGGCTGGCTGTTTGGAGGGGATCCAGTGATGAATTCGTCGTACGGCCTCGCGGTGGGCTACTACAGCGGGCATGACCTGCCGGACGTGATCTACGCCGGGGGTAACCCGGCTGGATTGCCTCCCCGCATCTGCGTTCAACCCCAGCCACGACAACTCAGCTGTCTCGATCAGGTATTCCCCTCCCATGAGGGTCTCTTTCAGGATCTGCTGATGCTCACGGACTTGAACGGCACCGGCGCAATGCAGTTGGTAGCTCGTTACGGAACGATCCGTACCTATTCCGGCGCTCCGGCCCCAGTCCAAGTGTTCCGGATCGACTTGCGCGATGCCGTAGGGCGCCGCACCAAGTACGGCCATTCAATGCGCGCAAGTTGCGTAGTGGACAACTCGCCACTGGGACTGAAGTTCGTAGACGGTGGCAATGGCTACATGGCCCAGAGCGATTACATCGTCTCCTTTGGCTCGTCGTGGTGCCCGGCAATCTGGCTCGACGTCGCCACGACGCATGGCATGCAACGCGTTGGCCCCTTGTCCCCCGGCACCCATGTGTTAAATATGTAATTGAATGCGGGCTGTCAGAGATTTTTTGCGTCGCAAAGCCAACATGCACCCGAAACGGAGGTACCGACATGTCACGCGCTCACTGCGCACGAGAGACCTGCGTCAAGGGGACTAAGACGTCTGGCTGCATGTCCAGGCGTGCACTCTTGCCCCTACTCGTCTGCGGCGGCGCAACTCTTTCCTGGGTTCCGCAAGCATTTGGCCAAAGCGGAACAACCAAACGCAGCGGCACCGTGCTGGAGTTGGGGGCCGATCCGAGCGGGGTAAAGGACAGTTCAGCTGCATTCTCCGAAGCGATCAGGCAGTTTGACGTCGTCGAAGTGCCTGTCGGTCGCTTCTTGGTCGGCAACGTGCTTCTGCGCGCAGGAATCACGATCACCGGCACCGGCGAACGCTCGGTTATTGTTCAGAAGCCTGGGGCCAACTATGTGCTGACTTGCGACAGCGGCTCGTCCGACCCGGCAAACAACTTGCGCGGCGTCACATTGAAGAATTTCCAGTTGCGCGGCAGTTGCGATATGGATGGGTTCTCGGAATTCATCCATCTGCTGAGCCTCAATGGGGTATCGGATACCATCATTGACAAAGTCGTTTTTCGAGGATTTCGTGGCGATGGTTTCTATCTAGGCAGCTCAAACAAAGCCAAGACCGAACGGCATAATTTTCGCATCACAGTTCGCAACTGCCTGTTTGATGGAATTAATCGGGAGAACCGCAACGCCATCAGCGTGATCGATTGTGATGGGCTGGTTGTCTTGAAGTGTCAATTCACAAACACCAGTCGCCCCAATATGCCCGGTGCGATCGATCTTGAACCCAACGCCTCGCCCTTTCACGTAATTCGCAACATCCGTATTGTTGACAACATCTTCAATAACATCGGCGGAAACGTGGGAGTAATTTCTATGTATGTCCCAATCCTGCTGACCACCATGCCGTCGAATATTTTAGTGGAAGGCAATACGATCGAGAGCGCGGCTGCTGCGGTATTTAGTTTTGTACAGAGAATTCCTCCGTCTGAAAGAGCACCCACTCAATTGATTCTGGTCCGTAAGAACCGCATAGTAGACAAGCACGCCCGGCCCTTCGATCTGCGCGGAGTAGTTGGAATCGAAATTTCAGATAATCAATTTTATAACTCGGCGCAATCGGGACTTATTGGCTATCGCGAGGATGGCGCAATTGTTCGAGATATCACGCTGCGCAGCAATTTATTTCAGCGATGTGGGTCTGAAGGAGGTGTCGGAATCTCGGTCTTTACCGTTAGTGGCTTGCAATTCATCAAAAACGAATGGAAGGACTGCGGCAATGGCAAGCCGGGCTCTTATGGCGTTGATTTCAATGCCGGGAAGTCGGAGCGTGTAGTATTCACTGGCAATAAATTCACGTCCCCCGATGGCAAATCGTTGATTGCCATCCAGAAGGAGTCGACCCACACCTTCAGCACGGATAGCAATATTTTTGCAGCGGACAATGTCCTGGAGGCGGGGATGCGTAACGCCTTTGAGGCTAAAGGGATGCAATCCCGTTAAGAAGTCGGCCATGCAAAACCCCGCGAGCCCGCATGAATAATGGCTTAACGGGGTGAATGCTGGTAGGTTGATTCCGGTTTGCGACGGTACCCGTTTTTCTTTTCAAGACATGCGCGGGCAATGCAAAAGCGCAATTTCGCCGGAAAGCCGGGCCGAAGCAGGAAATAGTGCCGACTACTTATTATCCACAGGCTCCGAAGGCGGCAGAAAATTGCGATCGAAGACGCGCCTTGCGCGCATGGTCGCGGGCGCATGACCTGCCCCCTCCCGCCGTACCAGTCAGGCGGAAGTCCGGGTTGAAGGTTACTTGATCTCGTTGCTTGAAGCCCGTGGCAGCCGGTTGTTGTTCCGGTGGCGTTGAGCAAACTCCGCCGGCGGTATCCGTCCAAGGCTGCTGTGGGGGTGCACCTCGTTGTAGTCCTGGCGCCAGCTGGCGATCACTGATCGCGCCTGCGGCAGCGTCTCGAACCAGTGCTCGTTCAGGCACTCGTCGCGGAACCTGCCGTTGAAGCTCTCGATGTAGCCGTTCTGCATGGGACGGCCCGGTTGGATCAGGATGTGGCGCACGCTGTGGGACTGCGCCCAGGCAATGAAGGCCCGGCAGATGAACTCCGGCCCGTTGTCGGTTCTCACCGCCGCGGGGTAGCCGCGGAAGAGCGCAGCCCGGTCCAGCAGCCGCGTCACGTACTTGCCCGAGATGCCGTAGTCCACTGCGATGTCCACACACTCGTGCGAGAAATCGTCGGCCACGGTCAGACACTTGATGCGTCGGCCATTTGCCAGGCTGTCGGAAACGAAGTCCATGCTCCACACCTCATTGACGCGGCTGGCCACCGTGAGCGGCACCCGCTCGCTGGCCGCGCGTCTGACCTTCTTGCGCTTGCGCACCGCCAGCTGCGCCTGGCTGTACAGCCGATAGACGCGCTTGTGGTTCACGCCCGGGAACTGCGGGCGCAGCAGGTCGTGGATGCGGCGATAGCCCCGCAGGTCAGGCGCGTAGCGGCGGCCCAGATGATTTCCCAGCATCATCTGTCCGAACGCCGCGCGTGCCGCCTGGTGGGGCTCTCCAGAGACAGCTATCGCAACCCGCCCGTGGTCGATGAAGCCACGCGACAACTCAGCGCCAAGATCGTCGAGATCGCACAGGTACGGCGGCGCTTCGGCTATGGCTTTACGCCGAAGACGTCCTTGAGCGCGTGGATGTCGAGGTGAGCTTCGGCCAGCAGGCGCTTGAGCTTGGCGTTCTCGGATTCGAGTTCCCGCAGCCTCTTGGCGTCCGTGGCCTGCATGCCGCCGAACTTGGCCCGCCACTTGTAGAACGTCGCGTCGCTGAAGCCGCCTTGCCGACACAACTCCTTGACCGGCATACCAGCCTCGGCCTGCCTGAGGAACCCGATGATCTGCTCCTCGGTGAATCTGCTCTTCTTCATGTCCATCATTCTCCTGGTTGATGGACTTCACTACCTTTGCGTTGGTACGGCAGGGAGGGTGCAGGTCAGCCGCATGCGCTCGCCGATCGCCTGGCGCGCCGGCGCTTCGGCCGCCTCGGCACCCAGCATTTGAGCGATGAATATCTGGCGGAATGGCGATTTCTCGTGTGCCCAGCCCTGGCGCGCGCTCGCCAGCAGCAGCTTGGCTTCCTCCAGCAGGTGCGGCGGGCACGTCGCGGCGCTGAAGTACGAGCGGCCGTAGCCATTGAGGATCACGAGCGATGTGACGCGCTCCGGGTGGCGCGCGGCGTACGCGATCGCGATCGGAGCGCCGCACGAGATGCCCAGGAGCGTCGCGGGTTGCGGCGCCCAGGCGTCCATCACGGCCTCGAAGTCGGACAGCATCGTCGCGAAGTCGAATGCCGGAACCTGCCGCGTGGATAGACCGCAGCCGCGCAGATCGTAGCGGATGAAACTGTGCTGCGCGCTGATCGCCTCGATCATCGACCATGTATGAGGCTCGCGCAGATCGCACTCCAGGTGGCTCATCTACGTGCCCACGCGCACCAGCGGCGGTCCGCTGCCCGTCACGGCACCGGCGATCATGACCCGGTCGCCGGTCGTGAGGAAGCGCAGTTGCTGGCGAGGTTCCATGGGCACGGTTCTCGGGCAGACGGTGCGGCGATGGTACGCACCGGTTCAGTCGCGGGCAAGCTCGAGTCGTTCATCCTCGAGCGCGTGCACGAGGACGCGTGCGCCGGGCGCATGGAGGAACTGCTGCCCGGCTTCGAGCACGATGTCCTCTGGGGCGCCGTCGCGCGTAATCCAGACGTAACCATGCTGCACCCGGACGCGGGAATCGCTTCGGGCCAGTTGCAGCGTCCGGTGCCGCTCCAGGAGCATCGAACGCATCACGACGCCTTGTTGAGGGGCGGCCGCGGCGCGGCTGGCGAAGAGACACAGGATCCAGTGTGGGACGGCGAGCGGCGGCGTGAAGTCGGGCGAAACATGCATGGCGGGCTCCGTCGTGAGGAACCCAGTGTTGCGCGCTGCCGGTCGCCAGCCCAGTCGGAGGGCTACGGTACCGGGCCGGTGCGACTACGGTATGGATACCGTAGCGCCGGAATGCGGGCAGGGAATCCGTCTTTGATGCCAACCGCGTTTGTGCCTTCGCCTTGTTTGCCTTCGCAGTTTCAGGCGCTCGCCAGGCGTTCGACCATGGCGGCATCCAGCCCCAGCTCATCCAGCACCTCGCGCGTCTGCGCGCCCGGTTCGGGCGCGGCCCGTGGCGAACGCGCCGGCGTGCGCGAGAAACGCGGCGCGGCCGCGGGCTGCAGGCGGCCCTCCACCTCGACGAAATTGCCGCGCGCGCGCTGGTGCGGGTGCTCGGCGGCCTCGTCCAGGCTCAGCACCGGCGCGGCGCAGGCATCGCTGCCCTCCAGCAGCGTGGCCCAGGCATCGCGCGGCCGCTCGCGGAGGCGCGCTGCCACGCGCTCGCGCAGCGCGGGCCAGTCCTGCACCATGTACTGACGTCCCGGATCGACATCGTCCAGCCCCAGGCGCTGCAGCAGCTCGCGGTAGAAGGGGGGCTCGATCGCGCCCAGGCTCAGATAGCGACCGTCGGCGCATTCGAAGCAATCGTAGAAGGGCGACTCGTGCAGGAAGAAGTTCTGCGCCGGCGCGTCGCTCCACAGCCCGCCACCGCGCAGCGAATGGATCAGCGCGGTGAGGCAGGACACGCCGTCCACCATCGCCGCATCCACCACCTGGCCGCGCCCCGAGCCCCTGGCCTCCAGCAGCGCGCAGACCAGGCCGAAGACCAGGAACATCGCACCACCGGCCATGTCGCCCAGCAGCGTGGCCGGCAGGCTGGGTGGCACGCCGGCGCGTGTGGCGACCGAGAGCGCACCGGTCAGCGCGACATAGTTGAGATCGTGGCCGGCCGACTGGGCCAGCGGACCGGTCTGGCCCCAGCCGGTGACGCGGCCGTAGACCAGGCGTGGGTTGCCCGCCTCGAAGGCCTCGGGCCCCAGGCCCAGGCGCTCCATCACGCCGGGGCGGTAGCCCTCGATCAGCGCGTCGGCGCCCATGATCAGCGCCTTGGCGGCGGCCAGGGCCTCGGGCTGTTTCAGATCCAGGCAGATCGAGCGCTTGCCCCGGTTCATCGCATCGCCGCCGCCGAGCGTGCGCAGTTGCGCCGGGCGCTCGATCACGATCACCTCGGCGCCCATGTCGGCCAGCAGCATGCCGGCGAAGGGGCCGGGGCCGATGCCGGCGAACTCGATCACGCGCAAACCGTTCAAGGGACCGCTCGATGCCATCTCTGCGCCTCCTCAGGGGCCTTTTGATGGCGACACAATACACGCCATGAGCAAGGCATTCACCAAGGAAAGCACGCAGGACGACGAGGACGGCGACGATATCGGCCTGCCGCCTCTGCCCCAGGGCATGCGCAACTACATGACGCCGGCCGGCTATGCGCGGTTGCGCGCCGAGTTCATGGAGCTGCTCGATGTGGAGCGCCCCAAGATTGTCGAGATCGTCTCCTGGGCCGCGAAGAATGGCGACCGCTCGGAGAACGGCGACTACCTCTATGGCAAGAAGCGCCTGCGCGAGATCGACCGGCGCCTGCGCTTCCTGACCAAGCGCCTGGATATTGCCGAGGTGGCCGATCCCAGCGCCCACCATGGCAGCGACCAGATCTTCTTCGGTGCCACCGTCAGCTATGCCAACAGCAAGGGCGAGGAGCGCACCATCACGATCAAGGGCATCGATGAAAGCGACAGCCTGGCGGGCGAGGTGAGCTGGATCTCGCCGATCGCACGGGCGCTGCTGAAGGCGCGCGAGGGCGACGAGGTGCAGCTGATGACGCCGGGTGGTATCGAGAAGCTGGAGATTCTCGAGGTGTCCTATCCGGTGCCGGCCAAGGCTTGACCGGGTTTGATCAGGGCTTGACCCGCCAGACACGCAGCACCGAGGGGCTGCGCTTCAGGGTGCGCAGCACGTCGGCCAGGTGCAAGCGGTCGCGCACCGACAGCAGCAGGTTCATTTCGGCCGTCTCCTGCTGCTGCGATTCCTCGCTCATCGAGATATGGGTGATGTCGGCCTCGGCGCTGCTGACCGCCTGGGCCACCTGTGCGAGCACGCCCTTGCCGTTGTTCAGCAGCATGGCCACGCCGGCCTCGAAGGGGCGGCTCAGCTCCTCGGCCCAGCTGACGGCGATCCAATGCTCGGCGTCGCGCTGGAACAGGCGCCGGCCCACCGAACATTCGGCGGTGTGCACCATCAGGCCCTCGCCGCGGCCCAGATAGCCCTTGATCTCGTCGCCCGGGATGGGGCGGCAGCAGGGGGCCAGGCGCACCGAGGCACCTTCGCTGCCGTCCAGCATGACCTGACCCTGGGACGGCGCATCGTCGCTGACGAAGCGGCCCATCGACAGCATCACCGCGTCGGGCCGCTGGCCCTGTTCGGCCAGCATGCGGGCCAGCTTCTTGGCCACGATGGAGGCAATCTTTCGGCCCAGGCCCACCTCGACCAGCAGTTCGTCCACATGGCGGTTGCCGGCCCAGCGCGCCAACTGCTGCCAGAGCTGGGCAGCCTCGGCGTCCTCGTCATCCAGACTGGGCAGGGCCAGGCCTTCCGCGCGCAGCGCCTGGGCCAGCATCTTCTGACCGAGCTCGCGCGATTCCTCCTGCTCCAGGTTCTTCAGGAAATGGCGGATCTTGGAGCGTGCCCGGCCGGTGCGCACGAAGCTCAGCCAGGCCGGATTGGGTCGCGCGCCGGTCGCGGTGACGATCTCGATCACGTCGCCGCTGCGCAGTTCGGTGCGCAGCGGCACGGGCTCGCCGTTGATCTGGGCGGCCACGCAATGGTCGCCGACGTCGGAGTGGATCGCGTAGGCGAAGTCCACCGGCGTCGCGCCCTTGGGCAGGGCCATGATCTTGGACTTGGGCGTGAAGACATAGACCGCGTCCGGGAACAGATCGATCTTGACATGCTCCAGGAACTCGTTGGCGTCGCGGGTCTCGTCCTGGATGTCTATCAGCGACTGCAGCCAATGCGCGCCCAGCTGCTGGGTGGCCTGCGCATCATTGCGGCTCTTGTACATCCAGTGCGCGGCCACGCCCTTCTCGGCCACCAGGTGCATGGTCTCGGTGCGCATCTGGAACTCCACCGGCGTACCCAGCGGGCTGACCAGGGTGGTGTGCAGCGACTGATAGCCGTTGGGCTTGGGGATCGCGATGTAGTCCTTGAAGCGGCCCGGCTGCGGCTTGTAGAGCTGGTGCAGCACGCCCAGGGACAGGTAGCAGGTCGGCAGCTCGTCGACGATGATGCGGAAACCGAAGATGTCGCTCACCTGGGCGAAGCTCAGGTGCTTGTCCTTCATCTTCTTGTAGATCGAGAACAGGGTCTTCTCGCGACCCTGGATCTCGACCTTGATGCCGGCCTCGGCGAAGGCCTTGATCACGTCGCGCTCGATGCGCGAGACCAGGTCGCGGCGGTTGCCGCGCGCCTTGGCGATGGCCTTGGCCAGGGCGGCGTGGCGCCAGGGATTGATGAAGCTGAAGGACAGCTCCTGCAGCTCGCGGTAGATCTGATTCAGGCCCAGGCGGTGGGCGATCGGCGCGTAGATATCCAGGGTCTCGCGGGCGATGCGGCGGCGCTTCTCGGGCGCCATGGCCTGCATCGTGCGCATATTGTGCAGACGGTCGGCCAGCTTGATCAGGATCACGCGCACGTCGCGCGCCATCGCCAGCAGCATCTTGCGGAAGCTCTCGGCCTGCGACTCTTCCTTGGTGGAGAACTGCAGCTTGTCCAGTTTGGTCAGACCATCCACCAGCTCGGCGGTGGGGGCCTCGAAACGCTCGATCAGCTCGGATTTGGTGACGCCGCAGTCCTCCATCGAGTCGTGCATCAGCGCCGCCATGATGGCCTGGGCATCGAGCCGCCATTCGGCGCAGATGCCGGCCACTGCGATCGGATGGGTGATATAGGGCTCGCCGCTGGCTCGCATCTGGCCCAGATGGGCCTCGTCGGCGAACTTGTAAGCCTCGCGGATGCGTTTGATGTCGGCCTTGGGCAGGTAAGCCAGGCGGTGCACCAGGGCATCGAAGGAGGCCGCCTCGGCCAGGCTCGGTTCGCTGGGCGCACGCAGGCCCGGCAGCCCGCCGGACAGTCCGGACAGGGCGGCAGGCAGATGAGTGGCGGCGAAAGATCTCAGACCCATGCTGTGAATTTAACCGATCGCCGTCGGTGCGATCGGCAACGGGTCTTGAGCGGGCGCCCGAAAACGACAACGGGCACCCGAAGGTGCCCGCGATGTGCATGCCCCGGAAGGGGCAGGGCGGTCTTAGACCGGCACCTTGCGCAGCATTTCCACGCCCACTTCGCCGGCGGCGATCTCGCGCAGCGCGGTCACGCCGGGCTTGTTCTTGCTTTCGATCTTGGGCGTGTGGCCCTGGCTCAGCATGCGGGCGCGGTAGGTGGCGGCCAGAACCAGCTGGAAGCGGTTGGGGATCTTGGTCAGGCAGTCTTCGACGGTGATGCGGGCCATGGCGGTTTCCAGGTCGGGTGGTTCAGGGGAGGTCGAGCGCGCGGAACACGGCGGAGCGGTTGCGGCGCTGAGCGGCGTATTTTAACCGCTGTGCGTGGACGATGGCTTTCAGGTCGAAGACAGCAGTGTCAAACACCGCATTGACGACCACAAAATCGAAATGCTGGGCCTGTGCCACCTCGATGCGCGCATTGGCCATGCGCTGCTCGATCACCTCGGGCGCGGTGTCGCCGCGGCGGTTCAGGCGCTGCATCAGTTCCTCCCAGGAGGGGGGCAGGATGAAGATCAGCACCGCGTGCGGAAACAACTGCTTGATCTGCAATGCGCCCTGGAAGTCGATCTCCAGCACCACGTCTTCGCCATCCGCCAGACGTTTTTCGATGCCGGCGCGCGAGGTGCCGTAGAGATTGCCGTGCACCTCGGCCCATTCGAAGAAATCGCCATGCTCGACCTTGGCGCGGAATTCCTCGGGCGTGATGAACCAGTACTCGCGGCCATGCTGTTCCTGGCCGCGCGGCGCACGCGAGGTGTGGGAGATGGACACGGCCAGCTTGGCATCCAGCTCCAGCAGGGCCTTGACCAGGCTGGACTTGCCGGCCCCACTGGGGGCGGCCACGACGAACAGATTGCCCGGATATTCCATCAGCTTTGCTAAATCTTTGATTTGCAAGATATTTTAACCTGGCTGATGAGGGGTGTTTGCTGCATTGCAACAAGAGTCGGGCGAAACGGCCTACCGCCACCTTGTTCGCTCGAGCCCCGGTGATGGCTTCCGCATCCTCCGCTGTGCTGGTTGAGGCCGCCGCCGCTGCCCTTCTCGACGCGCTCGCCCTGTGCAACCTTCCCCACGGCTTCCTCCATGGGTCTCCACCGGCCGGATCGGCGCGTTGCTGGCGCTGGCCGGGCCGAGCATTGCATGCACGACGGGCGCCTACGCGGCGACGAGCGGCCCACCTACACGCCGTGCGCCGCGGGCATCGCACAGTGGCATCGGCGGCCGGCATGGTGTCGGCGGCAAGGAGGGCATGATGCCTGGGAGCAGCGCGGACCTGCGTGCGGCCGCTCCGGCCGGCGGTCGGGACGAGGTGGACGATGCGCCGAGGGCCGACCGGGTTTCGGACCCGTCGGCCGGAGCGACAGGGGGCGCGGCGGGCCGGCCGACCGGGGCGGTCCAGCCCGCCTTGGTGGATGCGCGCGGCCTGAGCCTGAGCTGCATCGCGCTGATCCTGTCGCTGCATCTGCTGGACTGGGCCGGCGCGATCTTCGTGCCCGTGCTGCTGAGCATCGTCGCCAGCTACGCGCTGACGCCGCCGATGCTCTGGCTGGAGCGCATCCGCATACCGCGCTGGATCGGGGCCGGGCTGGTGGTGGGGCTGCTGGTGGCGAGCCTGGGCACTGGCACTTATGCGCTCGCCGACGATGCCGCGGAGTTCATGGATTCCCTGCCGATCGCGGCCCAGAAGCTGCGTCAGTCCCTGAAGACCCGCCAGCTGTCGGGATCGGCCGCACTGGACAAGGTGCAGAAGGCCGCAATCCAGCTGGAGCAGGCCGCGGCGGAGAACGCGCCGGGCGGCGCGGCGCAGGTTTCCAAGGGCGTGATGCGGGTGCAGATCGTGCGGCCGCAGTTCAGCATCCAGGAATACCTGTGGTCCGGCACGGTCGGTCTGCTGGGCTTCGTCGGCCAATGCCTGTCGGTGGGCCTGCTGACCTATTTTCTGCTGGCGTCCGGCCGGAGCTTTCGTCGCAAGTTCGTGAGCATTGCCGGCCCCACGCTGCGCCGCAAGCGCCTGACCGTCGAGGCGCTGGACGAGGTGAACGAGCAGATCCAGCGCTACCTGCTGGTTCAAATGCTGCTGAGTGCCCTGGTCGGCCTGTGCAGCTGGCTGGTGTTCCTGTGGATCGGCCTCGAGCAGGCCGGTATCTGGGGGCTGGCCGCGGCGCTGCTCAACCTCGTGCCCTATGTGGGCGGCCTGCTGTTGTCCGGCACGGCGGCCCTGGTGGCCCTGGTGCAGTTGGGCACGCCGGAGGCGGCCCTGCTTGTGCTGGTCTCGTCGCTGGGCATCCGGTTCGTGACCGGCTATCTGCTCACGCCCTGGCTGACCAGCCGTGCCAGCCGCCTGAATCCGGTGGCGGTGTTCGTCGGCGTGCTGTTCTGGGGCTGGCTGTGGGGCATTGCCGGGGTGTTGCTGGCGGTGCCGCTGCTGATGATCGCCAAGGCCTTTTGCGACCGCATCGCCTCGCTGGAACCGGTGGGCGAACTGCTGGGCAGCGTTCCTTCGGACCACGGGCCGCCGTAGAGGCTCGGCCGGTGGCCATTCAGGAACTCAAGAAGGGCGGGCGTGTTGCAACAGCTGGCGACAACTCGGCGAGTCTTCGATGCGGGGCGCCGGCCGAACCTCCTTGAGGCTTGCCGGGCCCCGCATGAAGCTGATGCGATCCCTGCGCTAGCTCAGTTGCCCAGGTGATCGGGGTCGTCTTCTTCCGTTTCGCCCGGGCCGGTGCTCGGCGGCTGGCCATTGGCCGGCACTACCAGCACGTCGGCCAGGTCGGGGCTGAAGCCGGCCAGAGTGGGGTCCTTGGCCAGCTCTTCTACGATGGCCATCGAGGCGTGGTAGCCAATCTTTTGGATGTAGCCGCCCGACTTGGTGCCGATGCCGCCGCGCAGTTCCAGCAGCACCGAACCCGAGCCCAGCAGACCATAGGCGTTGCGCGAGATGCCGGGCTCCGTGCCACCGGGGTAGCGGCTCAGATTGGCGTAGGGGTACTTGGCCAGGGTCTGCGCAATGATCACCACCACTCGCTTGGCCATGGTTTTGCCGGCATTGAAGCGCGCCAGGGCCGTCGGGTCCACCGCCTGCAGCCGCACCGCGGTGCCGTCGGCCGTGGGGTAGAGCGTGGAGGCGGTCACCAAGCGGCCGTCATGCACGCGGTCGCCCTGGTGGTGCATATCGAGCGCCAGCGCCGGCTTGAACCGGTCGTTGAGCCAGCGGATGTTCTTCGCCTCGGGCACGGGGTTGCCTTCGGACACCAGGTAGGGTCCGGTGCTGTCGATGTCCTTGGTCTCGCAGCTGGTGACGCCGGTGGTGAGGTTCGGGTAGTTCGGGTTGTCTAAGGGGCACTCGGGCCGGAAAGCGTGATACCGATTGATGTCGTAGCCGCGGCCGCGCTGGTAGAAGGCCGGTAGCGGACTCACGGTGAAGCGCGGGTCGTAGTTCTGGCGCCAGGGCACCTGGTTGCCGGTGGTGTCGGTGAGCGGCGTCCCGTCGGGCTTCTCGCCGTCGAAGCCGTCGACGTTGACGCGCGGCACCACCACCACGGTGAGCGAGTTGCGTATCACCTTCGAGGCCGTCGAGTTGTTCGCCAGGGTGCGCACGAGGTTGACCGCCGAGTCGCTGGTCTCCATTTCGTCGCCGTGCTGCTGCGCGATGATGAGCGCGGCGGTGGGGCCGTTGCCGATCACCACATAAGGCACCTGACGACCGGTGTTGCTCTTGTAGGGCGCGTAGCGGAGGGTAGCGACGCCATTGGAGGTATGGACCGCGCTTTCTAGCGCCTTCAGCATCTGTGCATAGCTGCGCAGCGAGGCCAGGCTCTCGTTCTCCTCGTTGGGTCCGTTCGGAATGGTGGTGGGCTGGGCCCAGGCCAGGCTTGCGCAGAAAGCTGCGGCGGCGCCGACGACCGCCACTCGGGACTTGAGCATCGCTGACTCCTTCTGATGGCATATCCCGACGGGACGGCGGGTGAGGCGGATCCTAAGCGGGCCGCGCGGGGCCGCAAGCAATGACCCGGCGCGCGGGATGGTCGAACGTCGGTGCTGCGTAGCGAGGTGGCATGACCGCCTCCGTGCGCCGCGAACCGACGGAGGATCGGGCCGCTCGTCGGCTACTTTCCGGTCGCGCGCATCGAGACCATTGGCAAGTGCGGTGGCCATGCGGCGGCTCCTGATGGCCGGCCAATCTTTTCCATTTCGCTGCGGATTCGATCGACGATCGGCTTGGGCGTACTGCTCAAAACCGTGACACCGACGCTTGCATGAGGAAGGACAAAGGAAGGACAAAATCCGGCACTGCCCATGTGGCCCGCCACTGAAGGTTTTCCTGCCACGCCGCGGGCAGGCATCAGGCGCCGCAGCTGGAACAGCCCCCCAGCATCTGCACCGGCGGGCACTTGACCGAGCCATAGGAGCAGAACACGCAGCAGTCGCCGGCCTTCGGCCGCAGCACCGCCTTGCACCGCTCGCAATCGTAGAAATACTGGCAGGCATCGGTTGGCATGCGCTCGCGCCTGGCGTGCCCGCAATGAGGGCATGTCAAAACGGAGTCCAGCAAGGGCCTGGTCGTCGCCGTCACTGGCGCACCATCGAGGGATAGCCTGCTTCGGTGGCGGCCTTGGCCAGCGCTGCGGGGGATGTCTTGTCGGCGTCGAAGGTGACCATGGCCGTCTTCTTCTCGAAATCGATCTGCGCCTGGCTGACGCCGGGCACATGCGTGAGCGCCTTCTTGACGGTGACGGTGCACAGCTTGCACGTCATGTTCTGGACGTCGAGCACGGCGGTCTGCGGCGTCGCGGCGATCGCGGCCACCGGCATCAAGGCGATCGTCAAAGTGGAGAGCAGCAAACTTCGCATGGGGCCTCTCAGAGGAAGAACGGCGCCAGCCACGGCACCGACAGCAACGCGGCGAGCGCCGGCGCGACGATCCAGAAGATCCTGCGCTGACGCCCGAGTACGACCGGTTCGGCACATGCCGCCCCCGGCTCGCAGACCTGCGGCCGCAAGTGCAGCTGTCGGAACGCCAGGCCGAGGAACAGCAGCGTCGCACCGATGAGCCAGGGGCGAAGCGGCTCCAGCGCGGTAAGCCTGGCGACCCAGGCGCCGCCGATGCCGAGCATCAGCAGCACGAGCGGGCCGACACAGCAGAGCGAAGCACCGATCGCGGCCAGCGCACCGGCGAAGAGGGAACCCTTGACGTTGAACGATGCCATCTGCGGAGTGAACTGGTTCGATGACAGATAGTCTAAAGTCCGTACCATGGTACGGAGTCAAGAGGAATTGTGATGACCGAGCTGACCATCGGACGTCTGGCCGCCGCGGCAGGCGTGAACGTCGAGACAATCCGCTACTACCAGCGACGCGGACTGATGCCCGAGCCGGACAAGCCGGTCAACGGGCAGCGGCGCTACGCGGTCGATGCGGTCAGGCGGGTGCGGTTCATCAAGCGGGCGCAGGTGCTGGGCTTCACGCTGGAAGAGATCGCTAGCCTGCTAGCGCTCGATGAGGCGCATGCCTGCGCCGAGACTCGCGAACTCGCCGCACACAAGCTGGAGATCATCGAGGGCAAGCTTGCCGATCTGAAGGCGATGCGCAAGGCATTGACCGCGCTGCTGCGTGAGTGCGACACGGGCGCGACCCAGGGCGCCTGCCCGATCATCCATGCGCTCGCGGCAGACTTCTGAGCGCCGCGGCAATGCTCTTGGAGGCCTCCGGGGCGGTTCCGGAGCGCGGTGAGATTGAGCGCGGGGGCGGCCTTGCCTGGCCTTCGGCCCTGTGCCGGTCCCTGGCTGCTCAGGTGCTTCGCTATTCGTCGCCAGTTCTGAACCGCCGCTGCCGGCAAGAACTCATCGCGCGGGGCTCCGCTTCCAGACGCGGACCAAGGTCTGCACCGCCGTGTCGATCTGCGCCGGTGTCACCGCCGCGAAACCCAGCAGCAGGCCGGCGCGGCCGCTGGCCGGCAGCACCTGGCCGACCTGGCGCAGCCGCCCCAGTTCGATGCCGGCCGCCTCGCCGAGATCGGCCAGGCGCTGCTCCTCGGCGGCGCTCTCCAGCGGCAGCAGCGCATGCAGGCCGGCATGCGGCGATGGCAACGGCAGCGCGGCGCCGAAGGCGCGCTGCCAGGCCGTCAGCAGCGCATCGCGGCGCTGTTCGGCGGCCCGGCGCGCACGCCGCACATGGCGCAAGAACTGACCCTGCTCGATGAAATCGGCCAGCACGCTCTGCTCGGCCACCGAGGCATGGCGGTCCAGCGCCCAGCGCAGCCGTGCCAATGCCGGCGCCAGGACCGGGGGCACCACCAGATAGCCCAGACGCAGGCCCGGGAACAGCAGCTTGGAGAAGGTGCCGACGTAGAGCGTGCGGCCGGCCGGATCCAGCGAGGCCAGCGGCGCCAGCGGCACACCGCTGAAGCGGTACTCGCCGTCATAGTCGTCCTCCAGCAGCCAGGCCGCGTGGCGGTGCGCCCAGGCCAGCAGATCCAGGCGGCGCTGCAGACTCATCACCGCGCCGCCGGGAAACTGGTGCGAGGGCGTCACATGCACCAGCCGGCAGGGCCCCAGCGCCTCCAGCGCCGCCACCCGCAGGCCCTGCTCGTCCACCGGCACCGGCAAGACCTGGCCCCCGGCCAGGGCGAGGGCCGCCGCGGCAGCGCGGTAGCCGGGCGACTCGATCGCGGCGCGCTCGCCCGGGCCCAGCAGGGCCAGCGCCGCCATCGCGATGGCCTGCTGCGAACCGCTGGTGACGATCACCTGCTCGGCCGTGCAGGGCAGGTCGCGACCATGGCGCAGGTAGGCGGCGATCATCTCGCGCAGGCGCGGCAGGCCGGCGGGATCCGAGTAGCCCAGCGGCTGCCGCGCGGCATGGCGCCAGAAGCGCGCCTGCAGCCGCGCCCAGACCGCATGCGGGAACAGATCCAGCGCCGGGACGCCATGGCGGAAGGCGCGCGGCGGACCTTCGACCACGCGCGCCGGCGCGAAGTCCTGCAGGCGCTGCCACAGCGGGGTGGCCGGCAGCGCCAGCACCGGGGCGGTCGCCGGCGTCGGTCGCGGCGCCGTCTCGCCCCGCAAGGCCGCGACATAGCTGCCGTCGCCGGTGCGCGCCTCCAGAAAGCCTTCGGCCAGCAACTGTTCGTAGGCCCGCACCACGGTGTTGCGCGAGACCTTCAGGGCCAGGGCCAGCTCGCGCGTCGTCGGCAGGCGCAGCGCGGCCGGCAGCCGGCCTTGCAGGATGCGCGCCTTCAGCTGGGCGTGGATCTGCTGGGTCAGGCCCTGGCCCGGCCGCAGTTGCATGCCGGCCGGATCCAGGCCGAGGATTGGTTCCATCAAATTACCGACAATTGGAGCTTTCATCGTACCAGGCGGGCGCATAGAGTGCGCTGCATCACCGCCCACCGCAAGGCCTCGACCCGTCATGTACAAGCCCGCGCATTTCGTCCTGCCTGAACTGGATCTGGCCCGCCAACTGATCGACGAGCAGCCGCTGGCCCTGCTGATCGGCCCCGATGAGCAGGGGCGCAGCTTCGTCTCCCATCTGCCGCTGTCCTGGGGCGCGGCCGAGGCGGGCGGCGACGGCTGGTGGCTGGAAGGCCATATGGCGCGCGCCAATCCGCATTGGACCTGGCTGGCCGCGCAGCGCGAGGTGCTGGCCGTGTTCAGCGGCCCCGATGCCTATGTATCGCCGCGCCATTACGAGCATGAGCGCAATGTACCCACCTGGAACTATCTGGCCGTCCATGTCTATGGCGAACTGGAGCTGATCGACGCCGCCGCGGCCAAGGATGGGCTGCTGAAGCGCCTGATCGCGCGCCACGAGCCGGACTACGCCGCCCAGTGGCGCGCGCTGCCGGAGGACTTCCAGCACAAGCTGCTGGGAGCGATCGTCGGCTTCCGCATCCATGTGACGGGCTGGGAGGCCAAGGCCAAGATCAGCCAGAACCGCGCGCCCGCTGAACGTGCGCGCATTGCCGCCGAGTTCGCCCAGGGCTCGGCCAAGCAGCGCGAATTGGCGCTGTGGATGCAGAGGCTCGGGCAGTGAGCGGGCTGGAGCTGCGGCCGCTGCGCCCCGAGGACCGGGCCGGCTGGGAACCGCTGGCGCGCGGCTACAAGGCCTTCTACAGGACCGAGCATCCCGCCGAGGTCTACGACACGACCTGGGCGCGCCTGCTGGCCGGCCGCGAGGTCGCGGGGCTGGCGGCGCTGCGCGACGGCCGCTTGCTGGGCATTGCCCATTACTTCTTCCACACCAGCGTCTGGACCGGCGAGGCCTGCTATCTGCAGGATTTGTTTGTCGACGAGGCAGCGCGCGGCCGTGGCGTGGCGCGTGCCTTGATCGAGGCGGCGGCCGAGCGCGCCCGTGCGCACGGCGCCACGCGCTACTACTGGCTCACCCATGTCGACAATGCGCGGGCCCGCGCGCTCTACGACAAGCTGGCCGGGCACCGCGGCATGCTCCGCTATGACTATGTGATCGCCTGAGCCCCGGCCGCGCTAGTCGCGGCCGGACCGGTCCGCCGCCAGCTGCTCCCGCAGGAAGCGCTCCAGCAGCGTCAGCATCTCGTCGTGGTTGCGGGTCAGGCCAAGGCCATGGCCCTCGCCGTATTTGGCCATCCACAGCGGCTCGTTGCCGGCGCGCTGCAGCGCGCGGCGCATGCCCTCGGACTGCTCCAGCGGCGTGCGCGCGTCGGCGATCCCGGCGTAGAGCATCACCCTGGCCTTGATGCGCGCGGCCAGGTAGACCGGCGACACGGCCTGCAGCGCCGCGCGCTGCTGCTCGGGGTCGCCGACCATGTCGATCCAGAGGAGCAGACGAAGCATCAAGGGCTGGATGGAAGTGAAACAGCCCGCGGCAGGGCGGGCTGGAGCGCTGCGGCGCACGGCCCCCTCGGGCGCCGCTCGGTGCCGGGTCAGTGGATCGGTGCGAAGCGCGCCAGCGGCCGCCCTTCCGGGATCGCGTGCACCGGGCGCGCACCCGGCCCGACCGGACAAGAAAAAGCCCGCCGGGCGGCGGGCTGGGTCCGAGGGCTCGGCTTACATGCCGGCGTAGTTCGGGCCGCCCCCACCTTCGGGCGTGACCCAGACGATGTTCTGCGTCGGGTCCTTGATGTCGCAGGTCTTGCAGTGCACGCAGTTCTGCGCGTTGATCTGCAGGCGGTCCTCGCCGGCATCGGTCTTGACGAACTCGTAGACCCCGGCCGGGCAGTAGCGGCTCTCGGGGCCGGCGAACTTGGCCAGATTGATCGCCACCGGCACCGAGGCATCCTTCAGCGTCAGGTGGGCCGGCTGGTTCTCTGCATGGTTGGTGTTCGAGACGAACACCGAGGACAGGCGGTCGAACGTCAGCTTGCCGTCGGGCTTCGGATAGTCGATCTTGGCGCAGTCGGCTGCCGGCTTCAGATAGACATGGTCCGGCAGCTGGCGGTGGATGGTCCAGGGCGGGCTCTTGATACCCAGCTTGGGCAGCAGCCAGAACTCGATGCCGGTCATCAGCGCGCCGACGGTGTTGCCCTTCTTGAACCACTGCTTGAAATTGCGCGATTGGTCCAGCTCGGCCTTCAACCAGCTCTGCTCAAAGGCCGCGGGGTAGGCGGTCAGCTCGTCGTGCTGGCGGCCGGCGGCCAGGGCCTCGGAGGCGGCCTCGGCGGCGAGCATGCCGGTCTTGATCGCGGCATGGCTGCCCTTGATGCGGGCCGCGTTCAGGTAGCCTGCATCGCAGCCGACCAGCGCTCCGCCGGGGAACACGGTCTTGGGCAGCGAGAGCAGGCCGCCCGCGGTGATCGCGCGTGCGCCGTAGGAGATGCGCTTGCCGCCCTCGATGTGCTTGCGGATGCTGGGGTGGGTCTTCCAGCGCTGCATCTCTTCGAAGGGCGAGAGCCAGGGGTTCTTGTAGTCCAGGCCGGTGACGAAGCCCAGCGTGACCTTGTTGCCCTCCAGGTGGTAGAGGAATCCGCCGCCATAGGTCTCACCATCCATCGGCCAGCCGGCGGTGTGCACAACCAATCCGGGCTTGGCCTGCTCGGCCGGCACTTCCCACAGCTCCTTGATGCCGATCGCATAGCTCTGCGGGTCCTTGCCGGCGTCGAGCTGGTACTTGGCGATCAGCTGCTTGCCAAGGTGGCCGCGCGAACCTTCGGCGAAGATGGTGTACTTGCCCAGCAGTTCCATGCCCAGCTGGAACTCGCCGGTGGGTTCGCCGTCCTTGCCGACGCCCATATTGCCGGTTGCCACGCCGCGCACCGCGCCATCCTCGCCGTAGACGATCTCGGCCGCGGTGAAGCCCGGGAAGATCTCGACGCCCAGCGCTTCGGCCTGTTCGGCCAGCCATTTGGTGACCGAGCCCAGCGCGATCACGTAGTTGCCGTGGTTGTGCAGGCATTCCGGGATCAGCCATTGCGGCGTCTGGGTGGCGCCGGTCTCGCTGAGGAACAGCACCTCGTCGCCTGACACCGCCTGCCGCAGCGGGGCGCCCAGTTCCTGCCAGTTCGGGAACAGCTCGGTGATGGCCCTGGGGTCCATCACGGCCCCCGAGAGGATGTGGGCACCCGGCTCCGAACCCTTCTCCAGCACGACAACCGAGATCTCCTGGCCCTTCTCGGCCGCCAGCTGCTTGAGCCGGATCGCGGTGGACAGGCCGGCGGGGCCGCCGCCCACCACCACCACGTCGTACTCCATGTTCTCGCGCGGGCCGTACTGGGCCACCAGTTCTTCGGAAGTCATGTCTGTCCTTGCTTGCTTATTTATCCTGGGGCGAGCGCGGACGGCCGCGCCTTGTCGCGCCGCATTCTACTGGTGTGCCATGGAAAAAAGAACGATCGTGCTATTTTGACCTGGAGGCGCCGCTCTAAGGCCGGGTGCTGGAGGTATTGGACCGCCGCAGGTCCTCGATCGATACGGGCGACAGCCACAGCACGGTGTTCAGATAGCTCTCGATCAGGCCGACCACCGCCTCGCGCGGTCCCGAGCGCCAGGCCTCGGAGCCGTAGAACTCGGCCTGGCGGCGCTGCAGATCGGCCAGGTCGTCATAGGCGCGCAGCAGGTAATAGCAATCGGCCTCATGCTCCGACGGACCGAACGAGACGACCTCGGTGCCCCAGTCGCGCAGCATCGGCACGGCGCGCTCCTGCACCGTGGCATGAAAGGCCGCCAGGCTGCCGGGCTTGAGCTTGTAGGCGCGGATCTCGAGCAGGCGCGGCTTGGGCGGCTTGTTCATCATGCGGCGGGCTCTCGCAGGGGCGGTGGCCGCGCTCAGCGCGACCGGGCCTGCAGATGCTGGCGCAGCCGCAGCAGTTCGTCCTGGATCGGGGCGGCGAAGCCCATGCGCTGGCCGCGCCGGTCGCACAGCAGGTCGTTCAGCAAGGCCATGCTTTCAAGCAGGTCGGGCCAGTCCTCGGCGATCCGGTTGACGAGGCGCGGGTAGCGGTCGCTCAGCTCGGTCGGCCGCAGTTCCGGCGGCAGGGCCAGCAGCCAGTCGATCGCCGCGCCGGTCAGGGCGCGGTCGGTGGGCAGCGGCTTGCGGCGGCGGCCCTCCCAGCCGCCGGCCCGAACATGAGCCATCTGCTCGATGCCCGGCGGCAGCGTGTCGAGCGAGCCGCGCGCGTCGTTCAGGTCGACCAACTCGAAATCGAAGGTGTCGGGGGGGGAGCGATTCGATGTGGCGTCAAGCATGTCGGGCCTCTCTTGCGAAACCGGTGGCGGCCGGGGCGCCAAGGGCCCTGGTCGCGAGCGCGCCGGTGCCGTGATTGTGAGCCAGTCACCGCCTGCCTGTACATGGCCCGGCCCTCGTTCGAGGGGCAGGGTGGCGCGCCCGGTCGGCGCGCGCCCTGGACATCGAAGGCCGTCCGCCGCGTGCTATCGTTTCTCTCAGGCAGTACGACAGGACGAGAAGGACGAGACATGAGCTACAGCATCGATTTGTCGGGTCGCGTGGCCCTGGTGACCGGCGCCTCCAGCGGCCTGGGGGCACAGTTCGCCCGCACGCTGAGCAAGGCCGGAGCCTGCGTGGTGTTGGCGGGGCGCCGCGTCGAGCGGCTGAAGTCGCTGCGCGCCGAGATCGAGGCCAGTGGCGGTGACGCCCATGTGGTGGCTCTGGACGTTACCGACCTGGACAGCATCAAGTCCGGGGTGGCGCATGCCGAGACCGAGGTCGGCACCCTGGACATCCTGATCAACAACTCCGGCGTCAGCACCACGCAGAAGCTGACCGAGGTCAGCGGCGACGACTACGACTATGTGATGGACACCAATGTGCGCGGGGCCTTCTTCGTCGCGCAGGAGGTCGGCAAGCGCATGCTGGCGCGCGCGCGCGGCGCGGCACCGGGCACCTTCATCGGCGGACGCATCGTCAACATCGCCTCGATGGCCGGCCTGCGCGTGCTGAGCCAGATCGGCGTCTACTCGATGAGCAAGGCCGCGGTGATCCACATGACCAAGGCGATGGCGCTGGAATGGGGCAAGTACGGCATCAATGTCAGCGCGATCTGCCCCGGCTATATCGATACCGAGATCAACCACCACCACTGGAGCACCGAGCAGGGCAAGAAGCTCGTCGACCTGCTGCCGCGCAAGCGCGTGGGCCATCCGCGCGATCTCGACACCTCGCTGCTGATGCTGTGCGCCAACGAGAGCCATTTCATCAACGGGGCCGTGATCCAGGCCGATGACGGGTTCGGTGTCTGATGGCCTTGCGTGAACTGAGCGCGCTGGAAGCGCGCGTGCTGGCCGTGCTGGTGGAGAAGCAGCACACGGTGCCGGACAGCTATCCGATGTCGCTGAACAGCCTGACCCTGGGTTGCAACCAGAAGACCGCGCGCGATCCGGTGATGAACGCGAGCGAATCCGAAGTGCTGCAGGCGCTGGACGAACTGAAGGCCATGCATCTGGTGAACGAGGTCAGCGGCAGCCGTGTCGTGCGCTTCGAGCACAACGCGGCGCGTGTGCTGGGCGTTCCCGGCGCGGCGCTGGCTTGTCTGACGCAGTTGATGCTGCGCGGCCCGCAGACCACGGCCGAGCTGCGCCTGAACACCGAGCGGCTGCACCGCTTCGCGGACATCTCCTCGGTGGAGGGGTTTCTGGAGGAGTTGGCGGCGCGCGAACCGCAGCCCTATGCCCAGAAGCTGGCGCGCGCCGCCGGGGCCCGCGAGCCGCGCTGGGCTCACCTGCTCGGCGGCGAGGTGGCCCAGCCGGTCGCGTCCGTGGCGGCCCCCGTTCCGGCGCGCGACGAGGAGCTCGCCGCGCTGCGCGCCGAGCTCGAGCAGCTGAAGGCCCAGGTGGCGCGCATCCAGGCCGAACTGGGGATTCCCGCGTCATGAGATTCGAGATTCCCGACGCGAAGAAGCTGGTGCATGAGACCCGCATCCCGATACGCTGGGGCGATATGGATGCGATGGGCCATGTCAACAACGCCATCTACTTCCGCTACCTGGAGATCGCGCGGGTCGAATGGCTGGACAGCCTGGGCGGCGCGCCCAACCCGGACGGGCAGGGCCCGGTGATCGTCAATGCCTTCTGCAACTTCTACAAGCAGCTGGAGTACCCCGGCGAGGTCATTGCGAAACACTATGTCAGCAACCCCGGCCGCTCCAGCTTCGACACCTGGATCATCCTGGAGCGCAGCGACCGGCCGGGCGTGGTCTACGCGGCGGGTGGGGCCACCACCGTGTGGATGGACTTCCCGGCGCAGAAGTCGACCGCGCTGCCGGACTGGCTGCGCGAGAAGCTCGTCTAGGGCCGCCGGGCGGCCGACACAGCTTGTAGCCGACATGGCGGGCCTATAGTGCCAGCATGCCAGCCATGCATCTCGCCTACATCGTCGCCGTCCTGTTGTGGGGCATGCTCTGGCTGCGGCCCTTGGAGGCTTCCGCGCAGACCGCGATCGCGATCGGTGGCGCCCTGCGCTTCGATCACCAGGCGGTATGGCGCCGCATCGTCGACGAGGCGGGCGGTCCGGGCGCGCGCTTCGCCGTGTTCGCCACCGCGGCGGGCAATCCGGCGCGCGCGGCCGAACGGGTGATCGAGGCCCTGCGGGCGCAGGGCGCCGATGCCACGCTGGTGCCGGTGGCGCCGGCCTTGCCCGGCGTGGACCTGCAGCAGGAGCTGCACAGTGCCGAGAACCTGGCCCTGGTGCGGCGGGCCGATGGCGTGTTCTTCACCGGTGGCGCGCAGGCCCTGATCGTCGACACCTTGCAGCCCGACGGGCAGCCCACCGAACTGCTGCAGGCGATCTGGGCGCTGTACCGGCGCGGCGGCGTGATCGCCGGCACCAGCGCCGGCGCCGCCGTGATGAGCACGACCATGTTCCGCGATGCGCCGGATGCCTTGCAGGCCTTGCGCGGCCGCTTGCGCGAGGGGCGGGAGATCGACCGCGGCCTGGGTTTCGTGGGGCCGGCGCTGCTGATCGACCAGCATTTCCTGCGCCGCGGCCGCATCGGCCGCCTGCTGCCGTTGATGCGGGCCAAGGGCTACCGCCTGGGCCTGGGCATCGAGGAGAACAGCGCCGTGGTGATCAAGGGGGGCACGCTGGAAGTGATTGGCGGCAGAGGGGCGCTGCTGGTGGACCTGGGGCAGGCAAGACATGACCCCGAGGTGGCGCAGTTCAATGTGCAGGGCGCGCTGCTGAGCTTTCTGGCGCCGGGCGACCGGCACGACCTGGCCAGCGGGCAGAGCCTGCCGGCGGCGCGCAGGCGCGTCGGTCGTCGGCTCCCACGGGAGCATGGGGACCCGGATCCCCAGCGCCCGCCCGTCGTGCCGGACATCCTGGCCGACAACGCCATCGTCGCCGCGATGAGTTCGCTGCTGGACAGTCCGGCTCGCGAAGCCTACGGGCTGGCCGGCGCCGGGGCCGCGCCCCCGGGCTTCGAATTCCGGCTCTACAAGACCGCGGCGACCTCGGCCTGGCAGGCCGAGGAGGCGGGTGGCGACACCACGATGCTGCGACTGGGCCTGGACGTGCGGCCCCTGCAGGCCGAATCCGCGCGCTAGCTGGTCTTGCCCGGCAGGGCGTTCAAGGGGATGCGCAGATAGGACACGCCGTTGTCGTCGGCCGGCGGCAGCTGGCCGGCGCGCACATTGACCTGGATGGACGGCAGGATCAGGGTGGGCACCTCCAGCGTGGCGTCGCGGGCCTGGCGCATCGCGACGAACTCGTCCTCGCCGATGCCGTCGCGCACGTGGATATTGTGTTTGCGCTGTGCCGCCACCGTGCTCTGCCATTGCGGGTCGCGGCCGGCGGGCGGGTAGTCGTGGCAGACGAAGATGCGGGTGGCCGGCGGCAGGTCCAGCAGGCGGCGCATCGAGCGGTAGAGCTGGTGGGCATCGCCGCCCGGAAAATCGGCGCGGGCGCTGCCCACATCGGGCATGAACAGGGTGTCGCCGACGAAGACCGCATCGCCGGCCAGATAGGCCATATCGGCCGGCGTGTGGCCCGGCACCAGCAGGGCGGTGAGCTCGATCTCACCGACCCGGAAGCGCTCGCCATCGCTGAACAGATGATCGAACTGCTTGCCATCGGGCAGGAAACTGCGCTCCAGGTTGTAGAGCTTCTTGAAGGTGGCCTGGACCTGCCGGATGTTCTCGCCGATGGCGATGCGGCCACCGACCCGGCCCTGCAGATAGCGGGCGGCGGAGAGATGGTCGGCGTGGGCATGGGTTTCCAGGATCCACTCCACCGTCAGGCCCTGGGCGCGCACATGGGCCAGCATCTTGTCGGCCGAGTCGGTGCAGGTGCGGGCGGACCTGAAGTTGTAGTCCAGCACCGGGTCGATCAGCGCGGCGCGCCGGGTTGCCGGATCGGCCAGCACATAGGACACGGTGCCGGTCTGCGGGTCGAAGAAGGCGTCGATCTGTGGCTGGCTGCTCATGCTGGTCTTTTCAATCTATTGAATGACATTTTATTTTTATATATATTGTTGTCGATGAAATCAAGAAAACCTGCGGCGCTGACGAGCGAAGCCCTGAGCATAGACATGGAACGGCTGCGCGGCGCGGCCGCCCGTGCCGTGGCCGCGCTGAAGCTGCTGGCCAACGAGGACCGGCTGCTGCTGCTGTGCCAGCTTTCCCAAGGGGAGGCCTGCGTCAGCGATCTGGAGGCGGGCCTGGGCATACGTCAGCCGACCCTGTCGCAGCAGCTGGCGGTGCTGCGCAACGAGGGCGTGGTCGAAACCCGCCGCGCAGGCAAGAACATCCACTACCGCGTGGCCGATCCGGCCCTGCTGGAGATCCTGGCGACGTTGTACCGCCTCTACTGTCCCGAAGGAGATGCACGATGACGATCACGCTGGCCTGGGCCCAGTTCACGCCCTGGGCGGCGCTGACCGGCGGTGCGCTGATCGGCCTGGCGGCGGCGCTGTTCGCGCTGCTGAACGGTCGCATCGCCGGCATCAGCGGCATCCTGGGCGGCTTGCTGCGGGCGGAGCGGCGCGACATCGGCTGGCGCCTGGCCTTCCTGGCGGGGCTGATCGGCGCGCCCTTGCTCTATGGCCTGCCGGCCGCGCCGCCGCTGCCGCGCATCGAGGCCGGCAGCGGCGTGCTGATCGCGGCCGGCCTGCTGGTGGGGGCCGGTACCCGCTATGGCGCCGGCTGCACCAGCGGCCATGGGGTCTGCGGCCTGGCGCGGCGGTCGCCGCGCTCCCTGGTGGCCACGCTGAGCTTCATGGCGGCGGGCTTCGCGACCGTGTATGTGGGGAGGCATCTGCTGTGACGACGACCTTGGGCGCCTGGCTGGCCGGCCTGCTGTTCGGCCTGGGCCTGCTCGTGTCCGGCATGGCCGATCCGGCCAAGGTGCTGGGCTTCCTGGATCTGGCCGGGGCCTGGGATCCCTCGTTGGCCCTGGTGATGGTCGCAGCCATCGCCGTGGGGCTGCCGGCCTTTCGCCTCAGCGCTGCGCGAGACCGGTCCTGGCTGGGCGAGGCGATGCGCATGCCGACGGCCCGCGGCATCGACCGCCGCCTGGTGCTGGGCAGCCTGGCCTTCGGCATCGGCTGGGGGCTGGCCGGTTTCTGCCCGGGCCCGGCCCTGGTGGCGCTGGGCCTGGGCGAGGCCAAGGCACTGATCTTCGTCGCGGCCATGCTGGCCGGCATGGGACTGTTCGAGCTGATCGAGCGCCTGAGGCAGCGCCGGGCCCCATGAAAAAAGCCACCGCCGTGGCGGTGGCTTGCGCGGGCGCCGTGCCGCTCAGGGGCTGATCATGAGCACATCGGCCTCGCGGCCGATCTTGGCCGTGCCGTGCAGCAGCAGCAGACCGGTCTGCGACGGCGAGGCCGTCGCGCCGGCCGGATTGTGCGCCACCGGCAGGCTGCCGTTGAAGCCGACCGGCACGCTCAGCGAGCTGCCCAAGGTGCTGCTGAAGCGCGGCGTCGCCGGCGTGTACCGCATGTTGACGATGGCGTCGGTCAGGTTGCCGGTGAAGTAGTTGTCGAAGGCATAGACCGAGAAGTTGATCTGCTGGCTGGCGCTGGTGACGCCCAGATCGCTGGCCAGCACCGTCATCACCATATTGCCGGACATCAGGTCGGCGGCCGCGAAGAAACGCGCCACCGCCGCACCGTTGCTCGAGCCGTTGGGATTGAGCCGCTGTACCCAGACCAGGGTCTGACCGCTGCTCGCGAAGCTGCCGTTCTCGGCGTTGTAGACCACCGCGTCGGCGATGCCATCGCCGTTGGCATCGACATAGATGTCGAACTCGGCCGGGTAGGCCGGATGGGCACGCTCGCCATAGGTCGAGATGCCGAACTGCAGCAGCAGCTGGCCGCCGCTGCTGACCGGCCGCACGCCCGCCGCGCGCAGATCCACGATGGCCTGGCCGCCGCCATAGGCCGGCTGCTGGGCGCTGATCTGCGGACTGGTGCCGGTCAGCGCGAAGATCTCCAACGCGCCGGAGACCGCGCCGCCGACATTGCCGATGGGCAGATTGCCCGCGGCCGCACCGCCCAGCGCCAAGCTGGTGGCGGCGACGACGTTGGCGCTCTTGCGCGGCAGGATGTGCCAGGGCACGCTGGCCCCATCGATGCCGTCGGCCACGGTGATATGGCCGTCGAACTCGACGCCCTGCAGCAAGGCGCCGGTGCCCTGGTTGGAGGCCGAGCCGAGATTCCAGGCGGGCAGCTTGGCGGCATCCAGGGTCAGGCTCAGCGTGAAGGCCGCCGTACCGTTGGCCGGCACCGCGATCGTCGCCGGGGCATTCAGCACCACCGCGCCGCTGGCCGCGTCGTCGGCATAGCGGAAGCTGCGGGTGATGGTGTAGGTGCGCGGCGAGGCGCTGTAGTTGCGCACCGCCACCTTCTTGCTCAGGGTCGTCACGCCGGTGGCGCGCGGGCTGCCGAAGGACAGGGCCGGGCTGTAGGTGTTGCTGGCGTCCCAGAGTCCGGTGCTCAGCGCGGCCGAGGCATTGGCGCGCAGTTCGCCGGCGCCGATGCGCGAGATCGGGGCCAGCACGCCCGGCTGGGTGGCGGGGTTGGTGAACACCTGCGGGTTGGCCGCGTTCATCAACCTGGCCTTGATCTCGGGCGGAGTGGCGGCCGGGAATTTCTGCAGCAGCAGGGCGGCCGCGCCGGCGATCACCGGGGTCGCGCCCGAGGTGCCGCCGAAGCTCTCGGTGCCCGTGCCGCTGCCGTTGACCGCCGAGACCGAGGCGCCGGGCGCCCCGATCTCGGGCTTGAGGGCCGCGAAGTTGAAGGCCGGGCCACGCGCCGAGGTGGCGACCATGCTGCCGGCCAGCGGAATGCTGTTGGCCGAGCTGACGGTGACCGAGACCGGGCCGGTCCCGAGTGCGGTCTTGACGGTGTTGCCGATGGCCTGCGTGACCACCAGGGTCTGCACCAGGGGCGAGCCGCCGCCGAAGCTGAAGCTGGGCGCATCGCCGCTGACGTTGTTGGCGAGCACGACGCCGATGGCGCCCGCGCCGGCCGCATAGGCCACCTTCAGGCTGATCGAGCAGCCCCCGCGGTCGATCAGGGCCACCAGGCCGCCGAGGGCGGGCAGCGGGTCGGGCGGGTTGTTGTTGCCCGGAGAGACCGAATTGGCCGGGCAGGCGCGTCCCGCGTTGACGATATTGCCCGTGAAGCCGGCGACGATCGGCGCCCAGTCGACCGTGGCGGTGTTGCTGTAGACGCCTGCGACCGCCGGGGGCGAGTTGATCACCAGCGGGATGGAGCCGGCATTGGGCATGCTCGTCTGGGCCACGCTGATGGCTTCGGCCGCATTGGAGGGCGAGCTGACGATGAAGGGCCGGTCGGCCGAGTTGCCGGCGGCCACGACCGCGACGATGCCGAAGCGCACGACATTGCTGATCGCCTCGGTCGAGGGGTTCTCGCGCTGGCCGTAGCTGGCGCCCAGCGAGAGGTTGACGATGTCGGCGGCGTCGGAGAAGTCCAGATTGCCGTCCGGGTCCATCGACCAATCCAGGCCTTGCAGAATGGCCAGACCGCTGCAGCTGGTGGCGACGCTGCTGCAGACCTTGACCGCATACAGCGAGGCGCCGGGGGCCATGCCCTTGTGCAGTCCATCCTGGCTGGCGCCGGCGGCGATGTCGGCCACATGGGTGCCGTGGCCGGAGCCGACGCCCGCATCGATCGGGTTGGGGTCGGGGGCGAGCGCGCCGTTGGGCCAGGTCTCGCCGACGAAGTCGTAGCCGTTGATCACCTTGGCGCTGGGGAACAGGCCGGCCGGCGCGATGCCGGCGGCGGCGGCCTGGGCGGCGCCGAAGTCCGCCGTCAGGCCCGAGCCACCCAGGTTGCGGTGGGTGTAGTCGATGCCCGAATCGAGCACCGCGATCTTCACGCCCTGGCCCGTCAGGCCGAGATCCTGCAAGGCCTTGGCGCCCACATAGGGCACGGTGCTGGTCAGGGATTTCTGGTGATCCACCACCGGGCGCAGCGCAGAGACGCCCGGCAGGGCGGCGATCTGGGGCAGCTTGGATGCGTCGGCCGAGATCACCAGCGCGTTGTAGGCCTTGCCGACACGGGCCAGTTCCTGTCCACCCAGGGCCTGGATCTGGCTCATCAGCGCGTCCTGCTTGCTCTTCAGCGCGGCCATATAGGCCTGGCGCTGGGCCAGCGACATCAGGCTGCCGGTCTTCTTGGCATTGGCGCCCACCGCCACGGCCAAGGGCGGGTCGACCAGGCGCACGGCCACCTGGACCGTGCCGGTCTGCAGGCGCAGCTGCGAACTGCGCTGCTGGGTCTGCGGGCCGGGCAGCGGCTGAACCGTGCTCTGTTCGGCGGACTGCAGCGAGCCCTGAGCCAGCGCCGGGCCGAGCGCGGCCGCGGCAGCCAGCAGGACGCCCTTCGCAATCAAGGGGTAGTTCATGGCGATCTCCTGGGTCGAGGGCTCAACGGCCTTGCGGGCGGGATTGGGGCGGGGCGCGGCGGCGCGAGGCCCACAGCCCCAGGCCCGCAACGGCCAGCAGGGCAAGCGTGTCGGGCTCGGGCAGTTCGGCGTTGGTGGCGCCGGTCAGCTCGATGACGTAGCCCAGCGGCTGCTCGCTGAAGCTGTCGAAGCCGCTCCAGCCGGCCAGCGCGCCCGCAGCCGGGTCGCGCCCCAGCACATCGGTGAAGGCGCCGGTCAGAAAGACCGAGAGATTGCTCGCATCCTGGGCCATGAAGCCGCCCAGGGCCACGGCCAGGTAGAAGATGCCGTCGCTGACGGGGCCGTTGGCGTCGCCGCTGGGCAGCAGCGATGTCAGGCCCAGGCCGTCGTCGTCATTCGTGTAGACGCCCAGACCGCCGTCATCGAAGAGGTAGAGCGCGGTGTCGACGCCGGTGTCCAGGGTCTTGGCGGAGAAGGCGGCCGCATTGCTGATGCGGATCTTGTAGAGATCGACCTGGTAGAGGGGATTGCCGCCGATCGGCACGGTGGCGGTCAGGAAGCCCTGGATGCCGCTGAGCGTGTTGAAGCTGCTGTCGTAGGTGGTCTGGGCCGTGGGCAGCAGGCTGCCGGCGCCGCTCGGCCCCGACTCGGTCCAGACGAATCCGGCCAGGGCGCTGCCGGGCAGGCTGAGGGCGGCGGCGGCCCATAGCGCGGCGATCTTCTTGAGGTGCTTCATCGGTGGACTCCTGCGAGGGCTTGTGGCAAGCCATGACCATGTGCTCAGGCACCGTGATCGAGCCACACAGCCCACCCCGACAAGGCCCCCGTACTGCTCCTCCGGTTCCCGTCCCAGGATCTTGCGCCGCCCGTTTGCCGCTTGTTCAGCCGCAGTTCACCATGCCGCGAAGCGCGACGATACGTGGCCGCCCGCGGATTGCGTGCGCCCGGCCCACCCTGCATTCCTGGGACAGGGATAACCCGCTGCTCGGTTCGCGAACCGTGACTCTGGGCATGGTTTTCAGAGAGCGGGAGCACGGCGGCGGCGGTCGGGAGCGCGGCGCGGGCAGGCCCCGACCTAGGGAATGTCCTAGTCGGCGTGCGCTGGGGAGGAATCAGGCCAGCAGCTTGTTCACCAGTTCCGGCGTGGTCGCGGCCTCGTACTTCTTCATCAGCCGGGCGCGATAGACATCGACGGTGCGCGGGCTGATGCCCAGGCGCTTGCCGATCAGCTTGCTGGTCAGGCCCTCGATCAGCAGCGCGGCGATCTCGCGCTCGCGCGCGGTCAGCTCGGCCTTCAGCTGGCGGCGGCGCGACAGGTCCTCGAAGCTCCAGATGCCTTCGGCATGCGGGTCGCTGGGGTCCAGCGCGCGGCCCGATACATGGCACCAGAACAGCTCGCGATTGCCGACCCGGCGCATCACGCGGTCGTCGACGTAGTAACCCTGTTCGTCGAGCGTGGCGACGATGCGCTCGCCGGTATGTTCGAACTCGGCCGGGCTGGGATAGAGCACGGCAAAGCTCTGGCCGATCAGCTGCTCGCGGCTGGCGCCGAAGATGGCCAGCAGGTGGCGGTTGCAGTCGACGATCAGGCGTTTGCGAGACAGCACCATGCCGGTCGGGGCCATCTCGAAGGCCGTGCGGTAGTCGAGGGTCATCGATCAGAGCAGGGCGTAGGTGGTGGTGGCCTGCACGGCCAGGCGACCGTCCGGGTTGGCGATGTCGATGTGGCCGAAGGCCAGGCTCTTGCCGCTGCGCAGCACCTTGGCCGTCACCAGGCAATGGTCGGCCGAGATGGGCCGCAGGAAGCTGGTCTGCAACTGCACCGTCGTCATCGGCCTGAACTCGCCGAGCTCGGCCATCATCGCCAGCACCATCGCGGTGTCGGCCGCGGCCATCGCGGCCTGGCCGCACATCACGCCGCCCACATGGACATAGTCGCGCTTGACCGGCAGCCGCAGCCGCACCTCGCCGGGCGCGGTGTCCAGCACCTGCAGATCCATCGCCGCGATCCAGGGCGCAAAGATGGTGGGGATGGCGGCTTGCAGGTCGCTGGCGGCTAGAGGCATGCGAAGGTTCTCCGATGTACTTAGGCGATTCTACGTAACGACTACGTATTCGATTAAGTAGTACGCTGTGGCCCGTCCGATTCGATCCAAGACGGAGACATTCCCCCATGAACAAGCTTTACCCGAGCGCCGCCGAGGCGCTGAAGGGCATCGTGGCCGACGGCCAGTTGCTGGCGGTCGGCGGCTTCGGCCTGTGCGGCATTCCCGAGGCCCTGATCGCGGCGCTGCGCGACAGCGCGGTCAAGAACCTGACGGTGATCTCCAACAACGCCGGCGTCGATGGCTTCGGCCTCGGCCAGCTGCTGGAGACGCGCCAGATCAGGAAGATGATCTCCAGCTATGTGGGCGAGAACAAGGAGTTCGAGCGCCAGTACCTGGCCGGCGAACTGGAGCTGGAATTCACGCCGCAGGGCACGCTGGCCGAGAAGCTGCGCGCCGGCGGCGCCGGCATCCCGGCCTTCTTCACGCGCACCGGCGTCGGCACCATCGTCGCCGAGGGCAAGGAACTGCGCGAGTTCGATGGCCATACCTATGTGATGGAGCGTGCGCTCAATCCCGACGTGGCCCTGGTCAAGGCCTACAAGGCCGACAAGAGCGGCAACCTGGTGTTCCGCCGCACCGCTCGCAACTTCAACCCGGCCTGCGCGATGGCCGGCAAGCTGACGGTGGTCGAGGTCGAGCAGTTGGTCGAGACCGGCGCGATCGATCCGGACGACGTGCACCTGCCCGGCATCTATGTGCACCGCATCGTCGTCAACGCCAACCCCGAGAAGCGCATCGAGAAGCGCACGCTCAGCGAAAAGAAGGGAGCCTGATCATGGCCTGGACGCAAGACCAAATGGCGGCCCGCGCCGCGCAGGAGCTGGAAGACGGCTTCTATGTGAACCTCGGCATCGGCATCCCGACCCTGGTGGCCAACTTCGTGCCGGCCGACAAGGAGGTCTGGCTGCAGAGCGAGAACGGCATGCTCGGCATCGGCCCCTTCCCGACCGAGGACGAGGTCGACGCCGACCTGATCAACGCCGGCAAGCAGACGGTCACGACCATCAAGGGCTCGTCGATCTTCGGCAGCCATGACAGCTTCGCGATGATCCGCGGCGGCAAGATCAACCTCTCGATCCTGGGTGCGATGCAGGTCAGCGAGCAGGGCGACCTGGCCAACTGGATGATCCCCGGCAAGATGGTCAAGGGCATGGGCGGCGCGATGGACCTGGTGGCCGGCGTCAAGCGCGTGATCGTGCTGATGGAGCATGTCGCGAAGAAGAAGGACGGCAGCGAAGACCTGAAGATCATCCCCAAGTGCACCCTGCCGCTGACCGGCGTCGGCGTCGTCAACCGCATCATCACCGACCTGGCGGTGATGGACGTGACGCCGCAGGGGCTCAAGCTGGTCGAGCTGGCCGAGGGCGTGACGCGCGAGTTCGTGCAGGGCAAGACGGGCGTGCCACTGATCTGATTGCAGCGCATCCCAGACTCCGTGGAGGCCGGCTTTGCCGGCCTTTTTTCATGGCAACGCGCATGCGGAAATCACACGCGGCTTCCGGCGCTGCCGTGACTTAAGACCTGACCCTTACGCACGCTTGCACAAAAGGGCCGGTCCGTTACCGGGCTGCGCCCGCCTGGCCCTTAGATTCGCGCTCGCGTCAATCCGAGAGCCCTCATGAGTCGTAGCAGCAGCATCGTCCTGGAACCCGTCATCGAACCCGCCGTGCCGGGGGGCGTCGTACCGGGATCGTCGGCGGTGCCCCTGCTGGCCGCGATGGGCCTGAGCGCCTGCGGCGGCGGTGGCGGCAGCGATGCGTCTGAGGCCGGCAATGCGCCGGCGGGGGGGCCGCCGACGCAGAGTCCGGCCGTGCCCATCCTCGACGGCGAGGCCGCGCGCTTCCTGGCCCAGGCCGGCTTCGCGGCCGGCATGGCCGACATCGCCGCGGTCAAGGCCGGCGGCTATGCCGGCTGGCTGGATCGGCAGTTCGCGCTGCCCGTCGGCGGCGCCCACTTCGACTGGCTGCTCGCCAAGGGCTATGGCGCCGAGAGCTACAAGCACAGCTTCGCCGGCGTTGACGGCACGCTGTGGCGCAAATGGCTGTCGGCCCCGGACCAGCTGCGTCAGCGCGTGGTGCTGGCGCTCAGCGAGATCTTCGTCGTCTCGATCACCGGCCTGCCGGTGGCCTGGGGCAACTTCGCCCTGGCCGCCTATGTGGACATGCTGGAGCAGCGCGCCTTCGGGAGCTTTCGCAAGCTGCTGGAGGGCGTGACCCTGTCCTGCGGCATGGGCGTCTACCTGAACATGCGCGGCAACAAGAAGGAGGACGGCAAGGGCAGCACGCCGGACGAAAACTATGCGCGCGAGGTGATGCAGCTGTTCACGATCGGCCTGCACGAGCTGAACGCCGATGGCACGCCGCTGCTGGACGCCACGGGCCGGCCCAGGGAAAGCTACAGCCAGGCCAGCATCACCGAGCTGGCGCGGGTCTTCACCGGCTGGGACTTCGACGGCCGCAGCGATACCGATCCGGCCTTCATGCGCCGGCCGATGAGCCACAACGCCGCGCGCTTCGCCGGCGGCGCCAAGAAGGTGCTGGATGTCGACATCCCGGCCGGTGCCGACGGCCCCGCCGCGCTGAAGACCGCGCTGGACACCCTGGCGAACCATCCCAACGTCGGCCCCTTCATCGGCCGCCAGCTGATCCAGCGCCTGGTCTGCTCGCATCCCAGCGCCGCCTATGTGCGACGCGTGGCCGCGGCGTTCGCCGACAACGGCCACGGCCAGCGCGGCGACATGCCGGCCGTGATCCGCGCCATCCTGCTGGACACCGAGGCGCGCAGCCTCGGCGTCGGCCCCGCCGCGGGCCGCCTGCGCGAGCCGGTGCTGCGCTTCATCCAGTGGGGGCGCAGTTTCGGTGTGAGCTCGCCCACCGAGCTGTGGAACGTGGGCGACACCTCCAATCCCGCGACCCGCCTGGGGCAGAGCCCGCTGCGCAGCCCTTCGGTGTTCAATTTCTTCCGGCCCGGCTATGTGCCTCCCAACTCCCAGCTGGGCAGCATGGGCATCACGGCGCCCGAATTCCAGCTTTGCAACGAGAGCACGGTGGCCGGCTACCTGAACTTCATGCAGGGCGTGATCGCCAATGGCATCGGCGAGCTCCGGCCCGACTACACGGAGGAGCTGGCGCTGGCGGCCGATGCGACGGCCCTGGTCGAACGCATCGCGCTGCGTCTGGCCGGCGACGGTCTCGCGGCCGCCACCAAGGCCACCATCGCCACCGCGGTGGCCAGCATCAAGGCCGACACCGAGGCGCGCAGGCTGCAGCGCGTGCAGGCCGCCGTGCTGCTGGTGATGGCCAGCCCCGATTACCTCGTCCAGAAGTGAAGCCATGCATCCGAGCCAACTGAAGAACCTGCAGCGGCGCGAGTTCCTGCGCCGCGCCTCGGCGCTGGGCGTGGCGGGGGCCGCCGCACCCTGGGCCCTGAGCCTGGCCGCCATCGGCGAGGCCGCGGCCGCCACGGCGCCGGGCGACTACAAGGCCCTGGTCTGCGTGTTCCTGCATGGCGGCAACGACCATGCGAACACCGTCGTGCCCTACGACCCGGCCAGCCACAGCGCCTATCAGGGCATCCGCCCCTCGATCGCGACGCCGCGCGACCAGCTTGCCGCCAGCGCGCTGAGCAATGCCCGCGTGGCCCTGCCCGATGGCCGCCAGTACGCGCTGGCACCGCAGCTCGGCCGGCTGAAAAGCCTGTTCGATGCCGGCCGGCTCGGCGTGCAGCTCAATGTCGGCCCGCTGGTGCAGCCCACCACCTTGGCGCAGTACAAGGCCAAGAGCGTGCCGCTGCCGCCCAAGCTGTTCTCGCACAACGACCAGTCCAGCCTCTGGCAGTCCAGCCATCCGGAGGGCGCCAGCTCGGGCTGGGGCGGCCGCCTCGGCGACCAGTTCCTCTCGTCCAACGGCAACACCACCTTCACCTGCATCAATGTCTCGGGCAATGCGGTCTTCATGGCCGGACAGCAGGCGGTGCAGTACCAGGTGTCCAGCGGCGGCGCGGTCGCGATCAACGGCATCGCCAGGCCGCTCTACGGCTCGCAGGCCTGTGCCGATGCGCTGCGCAGCCTGATCACGGCCGAGCGCAGCCACTGGATGGAGCAGGAGCTGAATCGCGTGGTGGCGCGCTCGGTCAGTGCCCAGGCCATCGTGGCCGGCGCGCTGTCCAGCCTGCCGGCCTTGGCCACGCCCTTCGACGGCGGCGGCAGCCTGGCCAACCAGCTGCAGATGGTCGCCAGGCTGATCGCCGCACGCGCCAGCCTGGGCGTCAGCCGCCAGGTGTTCTTTGTCTCGCTGGGCGGTTTCGACCACCACGACTTCCTGCCCACCCAGCATCCGGCCCTGCTGACCCAGCTGGGCAATGCGCTGGCCGCCTTCCACGACGCGACCGTCGAGCTGGGCGTGGCCGGGCAGGTGACGGCCTTCACCGCCTCGGACTTCGGCCGCACCCTGACCAGCAACGGCGACGGCTCCGACCATGGCTGGGGCAGCCATCACTTCGTGCTGGGTGGCGCGGTGCAGGGCGGCCGCTGCTGGGGCCAGGCGCCCCTGACCGCGATCAACGGCCCCGACGACGTGGGCCAGGGGCGATTGCTGCCGACCAGCTCGGTCGACCAGCTGGCCGCGACCCTGGCGAGCTGGATGGGCGTCGGCGCCAGCGAGCTGCCGCGCCTGCTGCCACAGATCGCCAACTACAGCCAGCGCGATCTGGGCTACTTCGTTTGACGCGCGACGGCCGTCGGACGCCCCGTGGCAGTGGCAGCTCGGCGGCTCGGTCGGCACCGCGCTCGGCAGCGAGCCCCTGCAAGGCCCGGCTCTAGGCTTCCTGCGTCAACTGGGCGGTGATCAGCGCCTTCAACGGCGGCAGGCGCTGGGCCAGGTCCAGCACGCCCTGGCGCAGCAGCCGGGCCGGCGCCCGCTCGTCGGTGAAGAGTTGCACCACCGCATTGGTGCCGCGGTAGAGGCTCCGGGTGTCGCGCCGGTGGCCCCGGTCGTAGCGGAGCAGGGCCGCGGCGGGATCGCCGCTCATGCCGTCGCGGCGCAGTTCCTCGGCCAGGCGCTGGGCGCCGTAGAGCCCGAAGTTGTAGCCATGCGCGGTCACCGGGTGCATGCCCACCGCGGCATCGCCCGCCAGCGCGAAGCGGGTCGCGGTGAAGCGCCGTGCATAGCTCGCCACCAGCGGGTACTGGTGGCGCGGCCCGGCCAGCCGCAGCCGGCCCAGGCGGCCCAGGCTGCGGGCCTGCACCCAGGCCAGCCAGCGTGCATCGTCCCAGCCGCGCATCGCCTCGGCCTGGTCGGCCGGCAGGGTCAGCACCAGGGAACTGAGCCGGGCCGAGCGGCCGCCCAGCGGCAGCCAGGCCATCGTGTGGCCATGGTGGAAGCATTCCAGCGCCTGGTCCTGGTGCGGGCATTCATGCTCGATGCGCGCCAGCTGCACGCTGCGGCCGAAGTCCAGCATTTCGGTGGCGATGCCGGCCAGCCGGCGCAGGCCGGAGAAACGGCTGTCGGCCGCCACCAGCAGCGGCGCGCCGAGGCGCTCGCCGCCCTCGAGCGTGACGTTGGCGGCCTCGGGCCCCAGGTCCAGCGCGGCCACGCGAGCCATGCCGCGCAGCTCGATCAGGCCGGCACGCCGCCGCACGCCGGCGAAGGCGATGCGGCGCAGGGCCTGGTTGGGCACCAGGGTGCCGAGCTCGGCCCCGGATTCGAACAGCAGCGAACGCGCCGCCTGGCCGTTGAAGACGCGGGCGCGGCGCAGCGGCGAGCGCTCCACCGGGGCCAGGTCTTGCCAGGCACCCAGGCGCCGCAGGATCGCGATGCCGCGCTGCGTCAGCGCGATCTCGCGGCCGTCCTCGGCCGGCTCGGCCAGCTTGTCGAGCGGCTGGGCCTCCAGCACGGTGCTGCGCAGGCCGGCATCGGCCAGCGCGCAGGCCAGCGACAGGCCCACCGGGCCGCCGCCGACGATCAGGATGGGGGAAGAGGAGGAAGACATGGCCGCCGAGCCTAGCCTGCGGCCGGGCGCGGCGGCTTGATCCTGCTCAGCGCTTCTTCAGTCCCAGCAGGGCCAGCAGGCCGAGGGCCGTGAACAGCAGGGCGCTCCAGATCTCGTAGGGCAGGCCCAGCAGGCGGTAGGCCGCGGCCTCGGCGCAGCTGGCCGTGACCATGAAGACCGGCGGCCACAGCTCCTCCAGGTTCAGCGCGGTGATCACCTTGTCGGCCAGGGTCATGTCGCAGGAGGCCAGCTTGGCGGCGACATCGTGCTGGTAATAGGCCGAGGCCAGGCCCGCCAGCGCCAGCAGCACGACCAGCACCAGGCTGAGCAGGCGCAGGGGTTGCAGGCTCCTGAACAGCCAGCCGAGCGCCGCGACGACGCCGATCAGCAGAAACAGGCCGCGCTGCATCACGCACCAGGGGCAGGGCTTGACGTTGAACAGGTGCTGGGCGATCAGCGCGACGGCCACGCCGGCGAAGGCGGCCACGGCGATGCCGGCCAGCACGCGCGCCGGCAGCTTTGAGGCAGGCAGGAACATCAGTCGGGTTCCACTTCGGCGATCAGCTCGATCTCGACGCAGGCGCCCATCGGGATCTGGGCCACGCCGAAGGCGCTGCGCGCATGCGCGCCGGCCGCACCGAACACCTCGCCGATCAGCTCGGAGGCACCATTGGTCACCAGGTGCTGCTCGGTGAAGTCGCCGGTGCTGTTGACCAGGCTCATCAGCTTGACGATGCGCGTGACCTTGCCAAGGTCGCCGATGGCGGCCTGCAGGCTGCCCATCAGGTCGATCGCGATCGCGCGCGCCGCCAGCTTGCCGGTGGCGGTGTCGACATCGCGACCCAGCTGCCCCACCCAGGGCTTGCCGTCCTTCTTGGCGATATGGCCGGACAGAAAGACCAGATTGCCCGTGCGCACGAAGGGCACATAGGCGGCGGCCGGCGCCGACACCGGCGGCAGCTCGATGCCCAGGCTCTTCAGACGCTCGTAGACGGGGGAGGAATTGCTCATGGCGGGGACTCGCGGCAAGGGGTGGAAGAGACGGTGGCGCGCATCCTACACCTTGGCTTGCCGCCCCGCTGCGCTGCGGCCGGGCGCGACGAGGCCCGCCAGCGGCGGGCCCGGTTCCCGAGCAGGGACGGCTTACCAGTTCTCGCGGTAGCGCGCCTTGGCGGAAGCCATGCAGGCGTCCTTGGCGTCACCCGACAGGGCGTCGCAGCGCGTCTTGGCGAGCTGGTAGTCGGCCTTCATCTGCGCCGTCTCGGCGTCCTCCGCCGCGGCGCTCATCTTCTTGCCTTCCTTCACCTCGGCCCTGGCCTTGTCGCGGTCCGTCTTGGCCTCGCGAATGCAGACATCCTTGGCATTGCCGGACAGATCGTCGCAGCGTTCCTTGGCGACCTCGTAACGGGCCTCGTAGCGTGCTTCCATCAGCCTGAACTGGTCCTTCTCGGTGCCGCTGTAGTTGAACTCCAGCTGGGCCCTGGCGACCTTCTCGCGCCCCTTGGCCGATTCGAGGCAGACATCCTTGGCGTTGCCGGCCAGGGAGCCGCAGGTCTCGCGCTCGGTCTTGTAGGCGGACTCGATGTCGGCCTTGGCGGCGTCATAGGCGCTCTTGGAGAAATTGGCGGCCTGGGCCATGCCGGCTGCGCCCAGCAGCAGGGCGAGGACCAGCGGCGCAAGGCGGCGGTGCGGGTGAGTCATGGCGTGCTCCTTGTCGCTGTCTGGATCACGGGCTCAAGCGCGCACTTCCAGCTGGTTGTCGACGCTCATCACGCCCTGGACGGCCATGGCGAGCTGGGTCGCGCGTTCGCGTGCCGTCGCATCGGGTGCGGTGCCGCGCAGCGCGACATGGCCGTTCACCGTGTCCACATTGATGCGCATGGCGCTGAGCTTGGGATCCTTGGCCAGTTCGGCATTGACGTTGGCGGTGATCGCCGCGTCCTCGACCTTGGATTCCATCTTGCCGACCGCGGCGTCGGTGGCGGCCCTGGCCTTGTCGGCCTGCTGCTCGGTCTTGGCGATGGTGTCGTCCACGCGCTGGCCCGCGGTGCGCTCTTCCTCGCCCGGGCGGTTGCAGGCGCTCAGCAACAAGGCGGTCGCCGCGACGACCATGCCGACCTTGAGATGGTGATGATGACGTTTCATGATGATTGCCTTTCTCGGCGAGTGGGGGTTGATGACGATGTGATGACGAGGCGGCTCAACGGAACCAGTGCTGGTCCACGTAGTCCTCCCAGGCGCGCAGCTGGCGCTCGGCCTCGTCCTTGGCGATGCCGTAACGCTGCTGCAGCTTGCCGCTGAGCTGCTCGCGCTGGCCGCCGATGACGGTGAGGTCGTCGTGCGTCAGACGCCCCCACTGCTCATGGACACTGCCTGCGAACTGTCTCCAGTTGCCTTGGATGCGGTCCCAGTTCATCGCGTGGCCTTCTTGACCGTGACATTGAGCGTTACGGCCGACGCTTACTGACGCACGACGACCTCGTTCTTGACGCTCTTGACGCCCTTGACCTCGCTGGCCAGACGGCCGGCATCGCTGCGCTCGGTGCCGTTCTTGGCGAAGCCGGACAGCATCACCTCGCCGTTCAAGGTCTCGACCTTGATGGCCGCGGCGTCGACGGTCTTGGCCTCGATGAACTTGGTCTTCACCGCGGTGGTGATCGCGGCGTCATCGATGTATTCGCCCACCGTGGACTGGCCGCGCGACACGGCGCAGCCGGGCAGGACGGTCAGCGCCACCAGGGCGGTGATGGCGGCGGCGAGGGCATGACGTGCAAACATATCGAGCTCCTTGTCTTGGGTTGGTATCGGAACTTGCTTGTTCGTCCGATGAAATCAGTCTAGGAAGACGCTATGGCGGCGGGCATCGGCGCTTCGCTTGCGCCGCTGTAGGACGGAGGCGCATGGCGGCGTCGGCGCCGCCGGGCTCACCACCAGCGCTCGAACAGGCGCGCCGCGGTCTCGCGCAGGCGCTGCCAGAGCGGGCGGCGGGCCCAGGCGGCAGCTTCGATGGGCTGCGAGGCCTGCAGGTCGCGCTCGAACATGCGGGTCATGGCGCCGCCGAAGTCCTCGCCGATCACGACCGCGTTGACCTCGTTGTTGCCGGTGAAGCTGCGCCAGTCCAGATTGCTGGAACCCACGGTGGAGACCACGCCGTCGATCACCGCGGTCTTGGCGTGCAGCACCGCATCCTGCAGTTCGTGGATCTTGACGCCGGCCTGCAGCAGCCGCGTGTAGTAGCTGCGGCCGGCATGCAGCACCGGTGTGAAATCGCTGATCGAGGGCAGGATCAGCTGCACGTCGACGCCGCGCTGCGCGGCCTCGCACAGCGCGTCCACCATGTCGCGCCCGGGCGCGAAGTAGGCCATGGTCAGGTGCACGCTGCGCTGCGAGGCATCGATGGCGCTCAGCAGCATCGCGTAGATCTGGTTGTACTCGTCGTCCGGCGTCGACGGCAGGATGCGCACCAGCTGCGCGCCGACCGGCCGGGTCGCCGCGGCGGCCGGCGGGGGCAGCGCGCCGCGGCAGCCCTGCTGGCGCCAGGTTTCGCGCAGCAGCTCCTCCAGCGCGACGGCGGCGCTGCCGCGCAGCAGGATCTGGGTGTCGCGCCAGCCCTCGTCGGCCGGGGCCGAGGCCGCCGGTGCTGCCGGTGCTGCGGCGGGCGCACGGCGGCCGAAGGAGCCGAGCGCGTAGACCGCGCTGATATTGATGCCGCCGGTGAAGCCGGTCGCGCGGTCCACCACCAGGATCTTGCGGTGGTCGCGGTGCGTGATGTCCCAGTAGCCGGGGCGCGCGGCGGGGCCGACCGGATTGAAGGCGCAGACGGCGATGCCGGCGGCGGCCAGGCCGTCGAAGTAGGCGCGATCGGTGCCCCGCGAGCCCAGCGCGTCGTAGAGCATCGCGATCTGCACGCCCTGTTCGCGCTTGCGCTTGAGCAGCGCGGCCAGTTCCTGCGCGATCGGCGCATGCTCGACGATATAGCTCTCCAACAGCACGGTCGAGCGCGCCCGCTCGATGGCCTGGAACATCGCGGCGAAGGTGGCGGGCCCGTCGATCAGCAGCCTGGCCTCGTTGCCGGCATGCAGCTGCACCGGGCCGAGGCCCGCCATCGCGGCCAGGTGGCGCTGCATCAGCGAGGCCTTGCCCTGCTCGCCGACGCGCTGCAGCAGGGCCGCGCGCGCCTCGGGGCCGAGGCGGCCGCGATGGCTCTGCACGGCGACCTGGCGCGCCACCGCGCTGCTGGATGTCGCGGCGGGCGGCGGGGGCAGGTCGGCCCGTGGCACGATGGTTTTGAGGGAAGCGCAGGCGCCCAGCCCGAAACTCAGCAGGCAGCTCAGCAGGCAGGCCAGCAGGCAGCGGACGGGCGCCGGGTCCGGGTCCATGACTCAGCCATCCAGCACGCCGGCGACGACGGGGATGACAGCGAAGATGAGGACCCTGCTGCGCATGATGTGACTCCTGCCGAGTTTGGAGGGCGAGCCGTGGCGGCCCGGGCTGTGAGCTTCACTCTAGGATCCGCCCCCCGGGGCCCGGCATCGGTGTTGCGCACCCATCCCTGTAGGACGGCGCCGCGTCCCTGCGCGGCGGCCCGGCCCGGTGTAACGCGGGGTGACGCCGGTAATGCCGGGTAATTCGGGCGATGCGGCATCGTCCTACAGCGCCAGGGGGCAGGTCCCGACAACGACGCTCCGCCGCGCTTCCTAGCATCTGTGCATGGACAGTCTCGAACCCACCCCCTGTTTCATCCCACCCCATGGCGCGCCTCCGAGCGCCAATACCGCACTCGACGCCGCACTCGATGTCGAACTGCTGCTCAGCACGCCGCTGAGCATCGTGGTGCGCGCGCGCGCCGAGTTCGACGATGGCTCGGCCGCGCAGGAGGCGGGGCTGGTCATTCCGCGCCAGTCCTGTCGCGGCGATCGGCCCTGTCGCGCCGCATTGCTGGCCGCGGCAACGCGGTGCGCGGCGCGCCTGGCCCGCTGCGGCAAGGGCATGCGGCGGGTCAGCCGGCTGCAGGTCCGCGTGCAGGGGCGCTGGCAGGCGCTCGATGTGGCGCGCGCGGCGCGCCGTCAGGACGGCCGCTGATCGGCCTCAAGGAGAACTCATGGTCAAGACCCTATCGATGCTGGCTCTGGCCCTGCTTGCGGCAGCGGCCGAGGCCAGTACTCTCAGCATCTACCAGCAAGAGCGTGCCGACTGCCTGGCCGGTCGCAGCACGCAGGATCGCCAGACCTGTCTGAAGGAGGCCGCTGCCGCGCAGGCGGAGGCGCGCAGCGGTCGGCTCGAGTCCGGCGCCACCGCGCGCCAGCTGACCGACAACGCGCTGGCCCGCTGCAAGGTGGTGCCGGCCGAGGATCGCGCCGCCTGCGAAATCATGGCGCTGGGCGGCGGCAAGCGCAGCGGCTCGGTGGCCGAAGGCGCCGTGCTCAAGGAACTGGTGACGCGCAGGATCGAGCCCGCGCCGCCCGAGCCGGCATCCGCGCCGGCGCGCTAATCCTCCCGTTAATCCCCAAGCGGCACGATGCCGAACAGGAGAACGCCATGCTGATCAAGAAACTGGCCTTGCTGGCCGCCGCTTCTCTGGCCACCGCCGCCATCCAACGCTGGTGGACCGGCGCGCTCGGGGCGGCACGGCGACGCAAGCAAGAGCAGCGTGAGGCCGTGCATCGCTGGGAGGACGAGGGCGGGTTGGTGCCCGAGGTGGAGGCCCAGCTGCCGCCGGTGCCGAGCGCCAGGGTTGTGCCGCGCCGCACCCGCACCCGCGCCGCCCACTGAGCGCCGGGGGCTACCCCGCCACCCGAAAAGAGGCTAGAACGCTGCTGTGATCCCAGGGCCTCCAGGGAGGAGCCGGCATGGTCGAGGCAGCGGCGGGCACGCCGAGAGAGGGCGTGCCCATGGGCGTGGCGCATTGGGCGGTGCTGGGCCTGGCCTGGCTGGCCGGTAGCGCGCTGCTGCAGCGTGCGGCACAACTGCCGGATGCGCGCCAGCTGGCGATCGAGGGGCTGCTCCTCGTTCCGCTCTGCCTGCTGCTGCGCCAGGCGCGACGCGCCGGCTGGCGCTGCCTGCTGGCCGCATTCGCCCTGATATTGCTGGCCCATCTGCATGCCGCCTGGCGCGCCCAGCTGCGGCTCGCCGACGAGCTGCCCGCGGCCTGGGAGGGGCGCGACCTCTGGCTGGTAGGGCGCATCGATGCCCTGCCGCAGCCCATGCTGGGGCAGGGCGGAGCGCCGGGCTGGCGCTTCGCCTTCGCGGTCGACGCGGCCGAGGATGCGGCCGGCGGCGGCACGCCGGTGCGGCTGCCACGACGCCTGCTGCTGAGCGCCTATGCGCAGCCGGGTCAGGTCTTGCCCCAGGCCCTGCCGGCATGGCAGGCCGGCCAGCGCTGGCGCTTGCTGGCGCGGCTGCGCCGGCCGCATGGCCTCTCCAACCCGCATGCCTTCGACTACGAGCTGTGGCTGTTCGAGCAGGAACTGCGCGCCACCGGGCAGGTGCGGCGCTGGCAGCTGCTGGAGCCGGGCAGCGCCTGGCACATCGACCGCTGGCGCCAGCGCCTGCGCGAGGCGATACAGCGCCGCGTTGCCGACCCGGACCGGGCCGGCGTGCTGGTGGCGTTGAGCCTGGGCGAGCAGGCGGCGATCGCGCGCGCCGACTGGAGCCTGTTCCGCGCCACGGGCACGGGGCATCTGATGGCCATCAGCGGGGTGCATATCACGATGCTGGCCTGGGGCGCCGCGCTGCTGGCGGCGCAGCTGTGGCGGCTCGGCGGGCGGGCCTGCCTGCGCCTGCCGGCGCCGACGGCCGGGCTGTGGGCCGGGGTGCTGGTGGCCCTGTTGTACGCGCTATTCTCGGGCTGGGGCGTGCCGGCGCAGCGCACCGTGTGGATGCTCGCCGGCCTGGCCCTGCTGCGCCAGGCCGGGCTGCGCTGGCCCTGGCCGCTGGCGCTGCTGGCCAGCGCCTGTCTGGTCTGCCTGCTCGATCCCTGGGCGCTGTGCCAGGCGGGTTTCTGGCTGTCCTTCGCGGCCGTGGCGCTGCTGATGGCCGGGGGCGCGGTCGGGCCGGGTTGGTACGCCAAGCTGTGGGCTGCGCTGCGCAGCCAGTGGGTGGCCACCCTGGGCCTGGCGCCGCTGACCCTGATCTTCTTCCAGCAGATTTCCCTGGTCGGGCTGGCCGCCAATCTGCTGGCGATCCCGCTGGTGAGCCTGGTGATCACGCCGCTGACCCTGGCCGGCGCGCTGCTGCCGGCGGCATGGGACGCGGCCGCCTGGCTGCTGGACCTGCTGATGGCCTATCTGCGCTGGCTGGCCGGGCTGCCCGCGGCGGTCTGGAGCCTGGCGGTGGCACCGGCCTGGGCCCAGCTGCTGGGCCTGCTGGCGGCCGCGCTGATGGTGTTGCCGCTGCCCTGGCGGCTGCGCGCCCTGGCCCTGCCGATGCTGCTGCCGCTCATATGGCCGGCGCTGCCGCGGCCGGCGCCCGGCCAGTTCGAGCTGCTGGCGCCCGATGTGGGGCAGGGCAGCGCGGTGCTGCTGCGCACCGCGCGCCATGCGCTGCTCTATGACGCCGGCCCGCGGTACACGCCGCAGGCCGACGCCGGCCAGCGCGTGCTGCTGCCGCTGCTGGGTGCGCTGGGGCAGCGCGAGCTGGATCTGCTGCTGCTGAGCCACCGCGACCAGGACCATGTCGGCGGCGCGGCCTCGCTGCTGGCAGGGCTGCCGGTGCAGGGCCTGCTGAGTTCGCTGGAGGACGGCCATCCGCTGCGCGCCGCCGGCCCGCCGCACCGGCGCTGCGAGGCCGGCCAGGCCTGGACCTGGGACGGTGTGCGCTTCGAGCTGCTGCAGCCGCCCGCCGCGAGCTACGGCCTGGGCCTCAGGAGCAATGCGCTGTCCTGCGTGCTGCGCGTCGTCGCCGGCTCGGGGCGCGCCGTGCTGCTGAGCGGGGACATCGAGGCTGGGCAAGAACTGACCCTCGTGGCCGCGCTGGGTGCTGCGGGCCTGCGCAGCGATCTGCTGCTGGTGCCCCACCACGGCAGCAAGACCTCCTCCGCCGGGGCCTTGCTGGATGCGGTGGCGCCGCGCCTGGCCCTGGTCCAGGCCGGCTACCGCAACCGCTTCGGCCATCCGGCGCCGCCCGTGCTGGCACGCTACCAGGCGCGCGGCATCGCGGTGCTGAGCTCGCCGGATTGCGGCGCGCTGCATTGGCGCAGCGACGCCGCCGGCGCGCAGTGCCAGCGCGCGCTGGCGCCGCGCTACTGGCACGATCGGCCGTCGCGGGCCGAGGGGCCGGAAGGCCCGCCCGAGCCCGATCAGGGCTTCTGAGCGTCCGGCGGGCTGCCGGCCTCGCGGTAGCCGCGCAGCGCCCGGCCCATCTCGATCACCGCCATCGCGTAGTAGCTGGACCAGTTGTAGCGCGTCAGCACATAGAAATTGGCCGTGCCGGCCACATAGACCGGCGCGGCATCGCCCATCTGCAGTTCCACCAGGGCCAGCGGGCCGGCATGGGCCGCGCCCTCGTCGGCCAGCCGTGCCCCCGCCTCGGCGAACTGCGCGGCGCTGAAGGAGGGCACGATGTCGGGTGCCAGCAGGCGCGCGCGCTCGGTGCTGTCGACCGGCGCGGCCACCGCGTAATGCGTGGGAAGACCCGGCTGCCAGCCATGCTGGAACAGATAATGCGCCACCGAACCGATCGCATCGGCCGGGCTGGCGGCCAGGTCCACATGGCCGTCGCCGTCGAAGTCGATCGCGTAGCGGTTCCAGCTGCCCGGCATGAATTGCGGCCAGCCCATCGCGCCGGCATAGGAGCCCTTGACGACCAGCGGGTCCAGCCCCTCGCGGCGGCACAGCTTCAGGAATTCGGCCAGCTCCTCGCGGAAGAAGGCACTGCGATCCCGGCGTCCGGTCGGGAAGTCGAAGCTCAGGGTGGCGAGCGCGTCCAGCACCCGGAAGCCGCCCATGACGCGTCCGTAGAAGGTCTCCACGCCGATCAGGCCGGCGATCAGCTCGGCGGGCACGCCGAAGCGCGCCTCGGCCCTGGCCAGCGCGGCCTCGTTGGCGTTCCAGAAGGCCAGGCCGGCCTGCAGGCGGCGCGGCTCGACGAAGCGGGCGCGGTAGGCGGCCCAGTCCTTGGCCGTGCCGGCCGGCGGCGGCATGATCAGGCGCTGCACCACGGCCTGGCGGCGCGCCTGGGCCAGCAGGGCGCGCAGCGGCGCCTCGTCCCAGCCTTCCCTGGCCGCCAGCTCGGCAGCGAATTCCATCAGGTCGGCGCGCTCGCCGTACTGCGGTGCGGCGACCATGGCCGCGGGTGGTTGGGCCTGGCGGCGGGGCTTGTTCTTCGCGGTGGCCAGCGCCGCCGCGGGCAGAGCGAGGGTCAGGGCGATGGCCAGAGCGAGGGGCAGGGCGGCCGGCAGGGCCAGGGACGGTCTTGGGGTCGGCAACAGCATCAGTTCGGATTCCGGGTCTGAGCGCGCAGCATACGGCTTGCGGCGCGAAACTCGCGCAGCCAGCGCCGGCGCGCCAGCCAGCCCTCGGCGCCGGGCTGCTCCCGCGCGGCATAGCGCGCCAGCTCCAGCGCCAGCAGCATGCGCGCCGGCGTCTCGGCCGCGGCGCCGTGGCGCGCCGTCAGCAGCGCGGCCCATTGGCGCGGTGCCTGGTGGGCCTGGGCCTGCACGTCCAGGCGCCCGAGCTCGCGCAGCAGGGCGGCGCGCTGGCGGCTCCAGCCGTCGTGCGGGCGGTTCTGCCAGGCGATCCAGGCGCTGCCCAGGCCGGCCAGCAGGGCGATCAGGGCCGCGCTCAGCTGGGCCAGCGCCTGCCAGTCGGGCGCGCTCCAGCCCAGGCGCTTGAGCAGATCGAACTGGTCGTTGCGCGAATAGTTCAGCACATGCTGCTGCCAGCGGTTGTTCAGGTTCTCCCAGCCGCGCCGCAAGCCCTGCAGGCCTTGCCACAGCGCCGGACTGAACTGGCCCATCGCCCCGGCCAGCGCGCCGGGCGGCGGCCGCAGGGGCCGGCCGGCATTGACGCGCTCCGGCGCCACCGCGGCCGTCGGATCGACGCGCCGCCAGCCGCGGCCTTCCAGCCACACCTCGGCCCAGGCATGGGCCTGGCTGTTGCGCACCACCAGATAGCCGTCCTGCAGCTCGCGGTCGGCGCCCTGGAAGCCGGTGACGACGCGGGCCGGCAGGCCCAGCGCGCGCATCACGACCACGAAGCCGGCCGCGAAATGCTCGCAGAAGCCCAGGCGCCGGTCGATCCAGAATTCGTCGATCAGATGCGGCGAGACCTCGCCATAGCGGCCGGGCGCCAGCGTGTATACATAGTCGGCCGTGGCAATGTGCTGCAGCACCGCGCGCACGGCCGCCGGGCCGTACTCGGCCGGCGCCTGCGCGGCCAAGCGCTCATGGCGCAGCGCGGCCGCCCAGGCCAGGGTGCGCGGGTTCAGGCCGGCGGGCAGCTCCAGATACGGCGACAGGTCGGCACCCACACGAACGGGGCCGCTGTCGTAGTCCAGATAGGCCTGGGCCTCGACGCGCAGCCGCTCGGTGATGGGGCGCGGCGACAGCCACTGCAGCTCGGCGCCGCGCCACAGGCTCAGGCCACCGGCCAGCTCCAGGCGCGCGCCCGGCGCCTCGGGGCCGGACTCCAGCAGGGGCAGCACCGACAGGCGCAGCGGCTCCATCGTCAGTTCGTAGCGCAAAACCTGGCCCCGCACGCGCGGCGCCGGCCCGCCCGCCGCGAAGGAGTTGCCGGGGTTGCCAGGGTTGAGCGGGCGCCAGCGGCTGCCGTCGAAGCGGCCCAGCACCGGGCCGCGGAAATACAGGGCCTGGGGCGGCGGCGGCGGGCCGGCGAAGCGCAGGCGCATCGCGATGCTGTCGTCGTTGGCGATCTCGCTCATCGCGCCGAACTGCAGCTCGCTGGACAGGCCGGTCCTGCCCACCGCGTCGGCGGGCACACCCCACAGCGGCGCGATGCGCGGGAACAGCAGGAACAGCAGCACCATCAGCGGCAGGCCGATCGCGGTGGTGCGCGCGGCCTGGGCCGCGGCCAGCCTCAGGCTGGGCTGGCCCACCGGCATCTGGGCCAGCACCAGGGCGCTCAGCAGCGCCCAGACGCTGATCAGGGTCCACAGCCCGGTCAGCAGCGACTGCGAGTAGAGGTACTGGGTCAGCACCAGGAAGAAGCCCAGGAAGAAGACGACGAAGGCGTCGCGGCGCGCGCGCAGCTCCAGGGTCTTCAGCGCCATCAGCATCACCAGCATGGTGATGCCGGCCTCGCGGCCGAGCAGGGTGCGGTGGGTCGTCAGGGTCAGGCCGGCCGTCAGCACGATCAGGGCCAGCAGGGGCCAGCGTCCCGGCAGCGGCGCGCCGCGCCAGGCCAGCTGGCCGCGCCACAGCAGGATCAAGAGGGTCAGCGCGCTGCACCAGGGCGGCACATGCTCGGCATGGGGCAGCACCGTCGCGGCGATCGCGCCCAGCAGGAACAGGGTGTCGCGCGCCTCGCGCGGCAAATGGGCCAGGCGCTGGCGCAGCGCGGGGCGCGGGCCGGCGCGGCTCATCGCGGCGCCTCCGCCGGCGCCGCGGCCAGCAGCTCGAGCGCCGCCTGGCGCTGCAGCGCCCCGCTGTCCGGGGCCAGGTCCGGCTGGGGCAGCGGCGCCAGGCGCAGCCCCCAGGGCTGGCCCAGGCGCTCGGCCTGCAGCACCCAGGCGGTCAGGCGCGACAGCCGCGCCTCCCAGTCCAGACCGGCGGTCTCGGCCAGCGCCAGCCAGCGCTGCCGGCTGGCCGGGGCCAGGGTCTCGCGCACCAGCAACGGCGCGCCGGAGGCGCCGCCCTGGGCGGCCTTCTTCCACAGCACCTGGCGCATCGAGTCGCCCTGGCGGTAGGGGCGCACGCCCTCGAAATCCTCGCCGCGCACCAGCGTGCCGCCGGCCACCGCGCCGTCGCCGGGGCGCAGCGCCTGGGCCGGCAGGGGCGGCGCCGGTTCCTCGGGGCGCGGATAGATCCAGACCCGCGCGGCCGGCCGCCAGATGCTCCAGGCGCCGAACAGGCCCAGCGGGAAGCGCGTCTCGATGCGCAGCGCCGGCAGGCCCTGCAGACCGCGCGCCGGCGCCGGGCAGCTCAGGCGCAGCAGCGCATGGCCGAGGGCCGGCACGTCCACCCAGGCCGGTTCGCCGCCGCCGTCCAGCACGCGCACGCCGACGCCGAAGCGCGCGCGGCCGCTGTTGTGCAGGCGCAGCTCCAGCTGCAGTTCGTCGCCGGCGAAGCCCGGCGCCGGTGCCTTCAGGTCGAGGCCGAGGCCGCGAAGATTCGCATGGGTGGCATGCATGGACGCGAAGCCGGCGCCGGCCAGCAGAAAGGTCAGCGCATAGCCCAGGCTCAGCTGCTCGTTGATCGAGGCCAGCAGCAGCACGCCCAGGGTGGCGCAGAAGAACAGGCCCGGCCGGCTGGGCAGGATGTAGATATTGCGCTGGCCCATCAGGTGGGTGTCGCTCAAGGGATGGCGGGCCTGCCACCAGGCGCGCCAGCGCTGGCGCAGACTCATGCCCGCGCTTCCTGCATTCCCGAGCGGACGCCGCTGATCCGGCTTTGCCGGGCAGCCGGCGTCGCCCCCTTGAGGGGGCGCGCGAAGCGCGTAGGGGGTGGGCTCACGGCAGGGGAGTTGCTTCGATCATCGCGCGCACCTGCTCGCGGGCGCCGCGGCCGGCGCCGGCCTTGGGGCGCAGGCGATGGGCGATGGTCTGCGGCAGGATGGCCTGCACATCGTCGGGCGAGACATAGTCGCGCTGGTCCAGCAGGGCGCGGGCGCGCGCCGCGCGCAGCACCGCGAGGCCGGCGCGCGGGCTCAGGCCCTCGACGAACCACCGGCCCGAGCGGGTGGCGGCCAGCAGGGCCTGCAGATAGTCCAGCAGCGGCGGCGCCGCGTGCACGCGGCGCACCGCGGCCTGGGCGGCCAGCAGATCGGCCGGGCTCATCACCGGCCGCAAGGCCTTGATCGCGTCGCGGCTGTCCACGCCGGTCAGCAGCTCGCGCTCGGCGCGCTCGTCGGGATAGCCCAGCGAGATGCGCATCAGGAAACGGTCCAGCTGCGACTCGGGCAGCGGATAGGTGCCGAGCTGCTCGCTGGGGTTCTGGGTGGCGATCACGAAGAAGGGCTGGGGCAGGGCATGGGTCTGGCCGTCGACGCTGACCTGCTGCTCCTCCATCGCCTCCAACAGCGCGCTCTGGGTCTTGGGGCCGGCGCGGTTGATCTCGTCGGCCAGCAGCACCTGGGCGAATACCGGACCGGGATGGAAGGCGAAGCGGCCCTGCTCGCGCTCGTAGACGCTGACGCCCAGCAGGTCGGAGGGCATCAGGTCGGAGGTGAACTGCACGCGCGAGAAGCGCAGCCCCAGGCAGACCGACAGGGTGTGGGCCAGCGTGGTCTTGCCGACGCCGGGCAGGTCCTCGATCAGCAGATGGCCGCCGGCGATCAGGCAGGCCACGCAGTCCAGGATCTGCGCCGGCTTGCCCTTGATGATCGTGCTAATCTGCCGCTGCAGTGCGTTGAGTTGCTGAACCAGCGCGGCCGACTGGAGTGGGGCTTCTTGCATCATGCGAGCGACCATAACTCAAAACATTCGACGCGAATCCTTGTATTGCCGCCATGTCCACAGCCTTCATCAGCCATCCCGATTGCCAGCGCCATGACATGGGCGGAGGCCACCCCGAGTGCCCGCAGCGCCTGGCGGCGATCGAGGACTGGCTGATCGGCACCGGGCTGGACGTGGCGCTGCAGCGCGTCGACGCACCGACCGTCAGCCTGGCGGCCGTGGAGCGGGCCCACAGCCACCACCATGTGGCGCATCTGCGCGACCTGCTGGAGTCGCTGGCCGCCAGCGGCGAATCGCGCGCATTGGACCCCGACACGATCGCCAACCCCTACACCTGGTCGGCCGCGCTGCGCGCCGCCGGCGCGGCCGTGCATGCCACCGACCTGGTGCTGGATGGCCGGGCCGAGAACGCCTTCTGCTCGGTGCGGCCACCCGGCCACCATGCGACGCGCGACCAGGCCATGGGCTTCTGCTTCTTCAACAATGTGGCGATCGCGGCGCGCCATGCGCTGGACACGCGCGGCCTGAAGCGGGTGGCGGTGGTGGACTTCGACGTGCACCACGGCAACGGCACCGAGGACATCCTGGCCGGCGACGAGCGCGTGCTGATGGTGGGCATCTTCCAGCATCCGCTCTATCCCTACTGCGGCGCCGTGCCCAAGGGCGAGAACATGCTCAATGTGCCGCTGCCGGCCTACACCAAGGGCGCCGAGGTGCGCGAGATGGTCGAGGCGATGTGGATGCCGGCGCTGGAGCGCTTCAGGCCCGAGATGATCTTCGTCTCGGCCGGCTTCGACGCCCACCGCGAGGACGACCTGGGCCAGCTGGGCCTGGTCGAGGCCGATTACGAATGGATCACCTTGCGCATCATGGACGTGGCGCGGCGCCACGCCCAGGGCCGCATCGTCTCCTGCCTGGAGGGCGGCTATCACCTGGGCGCGCTGGCGCGCAGCGTGGGCGTGCACCTGCGCGCGCTGGCCGGGCTGTAGTCTCGCCCCGCGTCGGCCGGCCGGGCCGGCCGTGGCGGCTACTTGCGGTTCAGCAGGGCCTGCACATGTTCGACCGGCATCGCATAGCTGATGCCGGTCGGCGCGCTCAGCGCGGATTCCCGGGTGCCCTTGATCAGCACCATGCTGACCACGCCGATCACCTCGCCCGTGCCGGTGTCGAACACCGGGCCGCCGCTGTTGCCCGGGTAGGCCGTGACATCGAGCTGCAGCACCTCGAAGCTGCCCTGGCGCAGCTGGCTGATGGCGCGCGCATTGAGGGCCTGTGCGCCCACGGCCGGCAATGCGATCGCGGTGCGCGCCGCGAGGATGCCTCGGTGCGTGACATGCGAGAAGCCCAGCGCGCCGCCCACCGGGAAGCCGATCAGCGCGATCTCGCTGCCCTCGCGCAGCGCTGCGTTGGCCGCCAGCCTGAGCGGCGGCAGCGGCGGGCCGTCGAAGCGCAGCAGGGCCAGGTCATGCGCCGCATCGACGGCCACCACGCTGGCCTCGCGCTGGCGCCACTGGCGCTCGCCGTCGTAGACCTGCACGGCCATGCGTCGCTCGCCGCCGGCGCTCTGGTCGGGCGGCAGCAGCACATGGGCATTGGTCACCGCATGGTTGCCGTCGCCGACCGCGAAGCCGGTGCCGCGGAAGCCGAAGCGCGGGCTGTCCAGCAGGCCGAAGCTGCCGACCAGCAGCACCGAGGGCTTGGCGCGCGCCACCAGCTCGGGCAGGGGTTCGGCATGGGCGCGGCCGGCCAGCGGGGGCAGCAGCGCCAGCAGCGCGGCCGCCAGCAGCGGGCGCCGCCGGATTCTCGATAAAGCGGGAGGGCTCATGGCTTTCCAGGTGGCAGGCTTCTACCCCGCACGATAGCAAAGCGGCCGGTGGGCGCGCGCGACGCACCGACAATGCGGGCATGAACCAAGCGATGACCGTTACCGAACTGCAGGCCCTGTGGCAGGCCCTCCTGAAACCCGCCGCCCTGACCGAACTGGCTCTGGTGCTGGCCTGCCTGGCGCTGGCCTGGCTGATCGTCTGGCGCCTGAAGACGCGCCTGGACGGCCAGCCGGGGCCGCAGTCGGTGCTGTTCGGCCGCCATGTGGTGGACGGCGTGCTGTTCCCGGTGCTGGCCCTGCTGCTGGCGCTGGGCGCGCGGCGCCTGTTGCCGGGGCTGGGCATGGCGCCGGCGCTGTTCAAGCTGGCGGTGCCGGTGCTGGTGTCGCTGCTGGCGATCCGGCTGACCGCGCGGGTGCTGCGCGCGGCGCTGCCCGAGTCGGGCTGGGTCAGGCTGGTCGAGCGCAGCGTGTCCTGGCTGGCCTGGGGCGGCTCCATCCTCTGGATCACCGGCGTGCTGCCGGTCGTGCTGGACGAGCTGGACCAGGTGCGCTGGAAGATGGGCGCCAACCAGGTCTCGCTGCGCGCGTTGCTGGAGGGCGGGCTGACCGCGGTGCTGGTGCTGGTGCTGGCGCTGTGGCTGTCCTCGGTGATCGAGGCGCGGCTCTTACGCAATGTCACCAGCGATCTGTCGATGCGCAAGATCGGCGTCAACATCACGCGTGCCCTGCTGCTGTTCGTCGGCCTGCTGTTCGCGCTGTCGGCCGCCGGCATCGACCTGACCGCGCTGGGCGTGCTGGGCGGTGCCCTGGGCGTGGGCATCGGCTTCGGCCTGCAGAAGCTGGCGGCCAACTATGTGAGCGGCTTCGTGATCCTGGCCGAGCGCTCGCTGCGCATCGGCGACATGGTCAAGGTCGACAACTTCGAGGGCCGCATCAGCGACATCAAGACCCGCTACACCGTGATCCGTGCGCTCAATGGCCGCGAGGCGGTGGTGCCCAACGAGATGCTGATCACGCAGCGCGTCGAGAACAGCTCGCTGGCCGATCCGCGCGTGGCGCTGAATACGGTCGTGCAGGTCGGCTACGGCACCGACCTCGACGCGCTGATGCCGCGCCTTGCCGAGGTGGTGGCGGCGGTGCCGCGCGTGCTGGCCGAGCCGGCACCGGCCGTGCAGCTCTCCAGCTTCGCGGCCGACGGGCTGGAGCTGACCCTGAGCTTCTGGATCGCCGACCCGGAGAACGGCGCGGGCGGTGTGCGCTCGGATGTCAACCTGGCCCTGCTGCGCCGTCTGAACGAGTTGGGGATCGAGATCCCGTTCCCGCAGCGCGTGCTGCACCGCGCCCGGCCCGCCGCGTGATTTGTGCCCGCTTTCCCGCGGGTCGTGCGGGCGTCCGGGCCGAACGTCTCCTTACCATCCCCGCAGTTTCATAACTCGAACAGGGGACGACGATGAGATTCATGCAGCGTGTGAGTCTGGCGCTGGCGGTGCCGGCCGGACTGGTGCTGGTGCTGGGTGTGGTGGTCGCCATCGGCACGCATTCGATGGAGCGTCTGCTGGGCGACTATTTCGCTCACGAGGATGCCCTGGCCGCCGAGGTCAACGAGATGTATGCCCAGGGCCTGCAGATGGGCCAGGCGCTGCGCAATATCGTGCTGGACCCGGCCAACAAGAAGGCCTACGAGAACCTGGACGCCGCCGCCAAGGCCTACGACAAGGCCGAAGGCCTGGCTCGCGCCGCCGCCCAGGCGGAGCAGGGCGCCAAGCTGCAGGCGATGGCCGGCATGCGCAGCAAGCTGGCCGATGTGCAGCAGCAGGTGCGCGGCCTGGCCCAGCAGGATGCCGCCACGGCCGCCGCGCTGCTGAACAAGCAGGAGACCCCGGCCTGGCGCGAGCTGCGCGCCGAATTGCTGGAACTGAAGAAGGCCAGCGGCGCCGACAAGGAAGCGGCGCGGACGCGGGCCGCGGCCGCGATGGGCTCGGCGCGCTGGACCGTGCTGGGCCTGGTGGGCCTGAGCGTGATCGTCGGCCTGGTGGCGCTGCTGGCGCTGCGCCGCCATGTGCAGCGCGAGCTGGGCGGGGACCCGGCCATCGCGCGCGAGGTGCTGGAGCGCGTCGCCGCCGGCGACCTGCTGGCCGCCGTGCCGGTGGCGCAGGGCGATGCGTCCAGCATGATGGCCGCGCTGCAGCGCACCCGCGACGCGCTGCGCGCGCTGGTGGCCGATGTCAACGAGACGGCGCAGAGCATCGCGCTGGCCTCCGGCGAGATCGCGGCGGGCAACCAGGACCTGTCCGGCCGTACCGAGCACCAGGCCAGCAGCCTGCAGCAGGCGGCCTCTTCGATGGACCAGCTGAGCTCCACCGTGCAGCACAACGCCGAGTCGGCGCGCCAGGCCACCTTGCTGGCCAGCAGCGCCAGCGGCGTGGCCAGCCAGGGCGGTTCGGCGGTCGGCCAGGTGGTCAGCACGATGCAGGCCATCAGCGCGCAGAGCCACAAGATCGCCGACATCACCGCGGTGATCGACGGCATCGCCTTCCAGACCAATATCCTGGCCCTGAATGCCGCGGTGGAGGCGGCGCGCGCCGGCGAGCAGGGGCGCGGCTTCGCGGTCGTGGCCTCCGAGGTGCGCAGCCTGGCCCAGCGCTCGGCCCAGGCGGCGCGCGAGATCAAGGGCCTGATCGCCGAGAACGTCGAGAAGGTGGAGGACGGCGCGCGCCAGGTGCAGCAGGCCGGCCAGACCATGGGTGAATTGGTCGGACAGGTGCAGCGCGTCTCCAGCCTGATCAGCGAGATCTCCAGCGCCACCAGCGAGCAGAGCGGCGGCATCCAGCAGGTCAGCCTGGCGGTCGGCCAGCTCGACGAGGTGACCCAGCAGAACGCCGCGCTGGTGGAGCAGAGCACGGCCGCGGCACAGAGCCTGAGCCAGCAGGCCGAACGCCTGAGCGCGCTGGTCAGGGTGTTCCGGGTGGCCTGATCAAGCCTGTGGTCAAGCGGGCCGACGGTGCTCGTGGCGCCACCAGGCAACCAGGCCCGCGGCCCCCAGCAGCAGGGTCGCGCTGAAGGCCGCGGGGCGGCCCAGCAGGGCCAGGCTCAGCAGGCCCGCGCCGGCGTACAGCGCCGGCAGCTTTTCATACCAGAACGTCGAGATCCACATCGCCCCTCCCCGGGTTCGTCGCAGGCGGCGTCCCGGCGTCGGTGCCGCAGGGCGCCGCGCTTTTTCGTGGGGATGACCGATGCGGGATCTTGCCCCGGCAAGACCCGACCCCGCCATCCTCCCTGAGAGGGAGGCGCCCCGCGGCGCCGCGTCAATGCGCCGTCATCGCGGCGGGCGGGCCTGGTAGTCGCCGGCGGTGGAGATCACCCAGGCGGCGGGCTGCAGATGGCGGCGCAGCGCGGCATTGACCTCGTCCAGGCCGATGCTGCGCAGGCGTTTCTCGTCGCGGTCCAGGCGCGTCCAGTCCTCGTCGCTGTCGAACTGCTCCAGCAGCAGGCCGGCCAGGGCGGCGTCCTCGCTGCGCAGGCGCCGGCGCGCCTGCAGCAGTTCGTTGCGCGCGTGTTCCAGCTCGGCGGCGCCGAAGCCCTGGCTCAGCAGATTCGTGATCTCGGCCTGCAGGCCGGCCAGGATGCGCTCGCGATTCTCCGGCGCGAAGTTGGCGCTGACCAGCCAGGCGCCGGCCTCGTCCCAGCGCTCGGCCTGCAGCTGCGAGCCGAGGCGGTAGCTCAGGCCGTCCTGCTGGCGCAGCCGCCGCGCCAGGCGCGAATCGATGCCGCCGCCCAGCATCTGGTTGGCCAGCAGCAGGGCGGGGTAGTCGGCCGCGTCGTTGGACAGGCGCAGCTCCTGGCGCATCAGCAGCACGGCATTCGCCTTGTCGCCGACCTGCACGTCGACGCGCAGCGGCGGCACCGGCCGGTACGGCGTGCGCCAGCGCTGGAAGGCCGGTGCCGCGGGCTTCTTCCAGTCGCCGAACAGGCGCTCGATCTCGGTCTCCAGGCCCTCGGGCAGGGAGCCCACCGCGGCGATCTCGGCGCTGTTGGCCGACCAGTAGCGCTGGTAGAACTCGCGCACATCGGCGAGCTCGGTGGCGCGCAGCTGCTCCAGGCGCTCGGCGCGGCTCCACAGATAGCCGGGCTGGCCGGGGTTCAGGCCGCGCGCCTGGTTGTAGTGCTGGCGGACCTGCTCCTGGCGCAGCGACTCGGGGTCGCGGCCGCCGGAGGCGAGCGCGGCCAGCGCCTGGCCCTTGAGCCGCGCGAAGGCCGGCTCCGGCAGGGCGGGCTGGCGCAGCAACTGCTGCACCAGGGCCAGCAGGGGCAGCAGGGTGTCGCGCTCGGCCTGCAGCAGCAGGGTGGCGCCCTGCGGGTGGCCGCCGATCGTGAAGCGACCCTTCAGCCTGACGGCCTCGTCCAGCAGGGCTTGGCGGTCGCGGGTCGCCGTGCCCTCGGCCAGCATGCGGTCGACGAAGGCGGCGCCGCGAGCCTGGGTCACCTCGGGCAGCGCGGCCCAGCGCAGGCGCATCTGCAGCAGCACCGCATCGCCGCGGTTCTGTTTGGGCAGCAGGGCCAGCTTGATGCCGCTGGGCAGGCTCAGGCGCTGGGTGCGCGCCTGCAGCGCGGCGGGGCTGGGGTCGAAGACCTCGCCCTCGGCCAGCAACTGGTCGAGTTTCAGCCCATCGAGGCCGGCGTCGCGCGCGCCCACGGCCGGGATCTCGACCCGGTCGGCCTGCTGGACCGGCAGATAGCGGCCCAGGTTGCGGTTGGCCGGGCGCAGATAGCGGGCGGCGACGCGCCGCACATCGTCGATGCCGACGCTGCGCACGCCATCCAGGGTCTTGAACACCAGGCGCCAGTCGCCGGCGGCCACCGCCTCGGACATCAGCAGCACCGCCTGCTCGGGCGTCTTGAGGATCTGGCGGTAGCCGAGTTCGAACTGGGCGGCGATGCGCTGCACCTCCTCGGGCCCGAAGCCCTCGCGGGCGCGGTTCTCCACCTCGTCCAGCAGGCGGCGCTCCAGCTCGGCGAGGTTGGCGCCCGGCGCCGCCAGCGCGCCGACATTGAAGAGCCCCGGATCCCAGCCGCCGCAGCCCCCGGCGAAGACCTGGGCGGCCAGCTTGCCCTCCACCAGGCTCTTGTGCAGGCTGCCGCCGGGCGCCTGGGCCAGCAGACGGCTCAGCACCGCCAGTGCGGCGCAGTCCGGGTGGGCGAAGGCCGGCACATGGTAGGCCGCGAGGAAGAGCGGTGCGCCGCCGACATGGCGCAGGCTCACCATGCGTTCGCCGTCCTGCGGCGGCTCGACCGTGTAGACCTCGGGCAGCGCGGCGGCCGGGCGCGGCAGCGGACCGAAGCTCTGCTGCACCAGGGCCAGGGTGCGCGCCTTGTCGATCTGGCCGGCCACCATCAGCACCGCGTTGTCGGGCCGGTAATGCTGGCGGTAGAAGGCCTGCAGGCGCTCGATCGGCACCTGCTGCAGATCGCTGAGGGTGCCGATGGTGGGCTGCCCATAGGGATGGAAGCGATAGGCCACGCTGGTGACGCGCTGGCGCAGCAGCTGGGCGGGGTTGTTCTCGCCGATCTCCAGCTCGTTGCGCACCACCGGCATCTCGCGCTCGAGGTCGGCGCGCAGGATGTTGGAGCGCAGCATGCGGTTCGCTTCCAGCCGCAGTGCGAAGGCGAGCGTCTCGTCGTCGGCATTGAAGCTGCTGAAGTAGTTGGTGCGGTCGGCGGTCGTCGTGCCGTTGAAGCGCATGCCGCGGCGGCTCAGCTCGCCGGGGATGTCGGCGTACTCGGGCGTGCCCTTGAACAGCAGGTGCTCCACCAGATGGGCCATGCCGGCCTCGCCGGCGCCCTCGTGGCGGCTGCCGACCTTGTAGACCAGGTTCACCGTGATGGTCGGCTTGGAAACGTCGGGGAACAGCAGCAGCTGCAGGCCGTTGGCGAGCCGGTACTCGTCGATGCCGCCGAGTTCGCGCACCAGCAAAGGGGGCGCAGGCGCCGGTGCCGGGGCGGGCGCCGCCACCACCGTCGCCGCGGGCTTGCCCGGCTTCCTGGCCGGTGCGGCCAGCGCGGCGCCGCTCAGGATGGTGACGGCCGCGATCAGCAGAGCGCTGCGCCCCCGGAATCTGCTCATCGATGCTCCCCGACGGATTGGCCGGTCGAGTGTAGGCGCAAGAAAAAGGCCACCGCTGGGCGGTGGCCTGATGGGCGCGGCGCGCCGGACGGGATCAGCCGGCCGCCACCGGGATCTTGACGGCCTTGCCGCTGGCGATGCGCTCCTGCCACTCGGCCGGGCCGGTGATGTGAGCGCTGGTGCCGCCGGCGTCCACCGCCACGGTGACCGGCATGTCCACGACGTCGAACTCGTAGATCGCTTCCATGCCCAGGTCCTCGAAGCCGACCACCGGGGCGGACTTGATGGCCTTGGACACCAGGTAGGCGGCGCCGCCGACGGCCATCAGGTAGGCGCTCTTGTGCTTCTTGATCGACTCGATCGCCACCGGGCCGCGCTCGGCCTTGCCGATCATCGCGATCAGGCCGGTCTGCTCCAGCATCATGTCGGTGAACTTGTCCATGCGCGTGGCGGTCGTGGGGCCGGCCGGGCCGACCACCTCGTCGCGCACCGGGTCGACCGGACCGACGTAATAGATCACGCGGTTCGTGAAGTCCACCGGCAGCTTCTCGCCCTTGGCCAGCATCTCCTGGATGCGCTTGTGGGCGGCGTCGCGGCCGGTCAGCATCTTGCCGCTGAGCAGCAGGGTGTCGCCGGGCTTCCAGCTGGCGACCTCTTCCTTGGTGAGCTTGTTGAGGTCGACGCTCTTGCTCTTGTTGTAGTCCGGCGCCCACTTGACGTCGGGCCACAGGTCCAGGCTGGGTGCTTCCAGATAGCTGGGGCCGGAGCCGTCCAGCACGAAGTGGGCGTGGCGAGTGGCCGCGCAGTTCGGGATCATCGCGACCGGCTTGGAGGCGGCGTGGGTCGGGTAGGTCTTGATCTTGACTTCCAGCACGGTCGTCAGGCCGCCCAGGCCCTGGGCGCCGATGCCCAGCGCATTGACCTTCTCGTAGAGCTCGATGCGCAGCTCCTCGAGCTTGTTTTGCGGGCCGCGCTCCAGCAGCTCGTACATGTCTATGTCGTCCATCAGGGACTCTTTGGCCATCAGCATGGCCTTCTCGGCGGTGCCGCCGACGCCGATGCCCAGCATGCCCGGCGGACACCAGCCGGCGCCCATCAGCGGCACGGTCTTGAGCACCCAGTCGACCAGGTTGTCGCTGGGGTTCATCATCGCGAACTTGCTCTTGTTCTCCGAGCCGCCGCCCTTGGCCGCGACCATCACGTCCACCGTGGCACCCGGCACCAGGCTCATGCTGATGACGGCGGGCGTGTTGTCCCTGGTGTTCTTGCGCTCGAAGATCGGGTCGTTCAGCACCGAGGCGCGCAGCTTGTTGTCCGGGTGGTTGTAGGCGCGGCGCACGCCCTCGTTGACCGCGTCCTCGATCGAGCCGGGGAAGTCCGCGAAGCGCACGTCCATGCCGATCTTCAGGAACACGTTGACGATGCCGGTGTCCTGGCAGATCGGGCGGCGGCCCTCGGCGCACATCTTCGAGTTGGTCAGGATCTGCGCGATCGCGTCCTTGGCCGCGGCGCTCTGCTCGCGCTCGTAGGCGCGGGCCAGATGCTGGATGTAGTCGGCCGGGTGGTAGTAGCTGATGTACTGCAGGGCGGCGGCGACGCTGTCGACGAGGTCGGCGTAGCGGATGGTGGTGCTCATGGCGTGAGGTCCAGTCGGGAAAAACTCTGAGAAACTGGACCGCAAGTTTACTGAACCAGGGGAGGACCTGCCGATGACGCCGGGATTGAGGAAGTTTTTTGCCAGTGAATCGAGCGGCGGCATCGTGCTGGCGATCGCCGCGCTGGCCGCGCTGATCATCAGCAATTCGCCCTGGGCACCCCTGTACCAGGCGTTCACGCAACTGCCGGGCGAACTGCGCATCGGGCCGGCGGGTTCGGAGAGCGCCCTGATGCTGAGTAAACCGCTGATCGTCTGGGTCAACGACCTCTGGATGGCGGTGTTCTTCCTGCTGGTGGGGCTGGAGATCAAGCGCGAGTTCGTCGCCGGCGAGCTGTCGACCCGCTCGCAAGCGGTGCTGCCGGCCGTCGCCGCGCTGGGCGGCATGGTGGTGCCGGCGTTGATCTATGCGGCGATCAACTGGGGCGACGGCGAGGCGCTGCGCGGCTGGGCCATTCCGGCCGCCACCGACATCGCTTTTGCGATCGGCATCGTGATGCTGCTGGGCTCGCGGGTGCCGGCCTCGCTGAAGATCTTCCTGACCGCGGTGGCGATCATCGACGACCTGGGGGCCATCGTCGTGATCGCGCTGTTCTACACCCATCAGCTGTCGCCGCTGATGCTGCTCGGGGCCGGGGCTTGCCTTGCCGTGCTGGCGCTGCTGAACCGTGCCGGCGTGAGCCGGGTCGACGTCTATCTGGCCGTCGGGCTGCTGATGTGGCTGTGCGTGCTGAAGTCCGGCGTGCATGCCACGCTGGCCGGCGTGGCCACCGCGCTGTTCATTCCGATGCGCGCCAGGGAGGATGCCGGCCATTCGCCGCTCGAGACCCTGGAGCATGGCCTGCATCCCTGGGTGGCCTTCGGGGTCCTGCCGATGTTCGCGTTCGCGAATGCGGGGGTGTCGCTGCAGGGGCTGCAGCCCGCGGACCTGCTCGATCCGCTGTCGCTGGGCATCGCGCTGGGCCTGCTGCTGGGCAAGGCCGTGGGCGTTTATGGCAGCTCCTGGCTGATGATCAGGCTCGGGCTGGCCGCCAGGCCGGCCGGCGCGAGCGCCGCGCAGTTGTTCGGCGTCTGCGTGCTGTGCGGCATCGGCTTCACGATGAGTCTGTTCATCGGCGGCCTGGCCTTCGCGGGCCTGGACGCCGGCTTCGAAACCCGCGTCAAGCTCGGCGTGCTGGGCGGCTCGCTGATCTCGGGCGCTTTGGGCGCGCTGATCCTGGCGCGGGCACGCCCGCCGCGCTGAGCGGGTTCAGTGCTTGTTGTCGCCGCCGCCGTGCGCGGGGCCGGACAGCAGGCGGTCGGTGGCGGCGATGGCCAGCGCCGACAGCAGGAAGGCGATATGGATCAGGGTCTGCCACAGCAGCGTCTTCTCCGCGTAGTTGTCGGCGTTGATGAAGGTCTTCAGCAGATGGATCGAGGAGATGCCGATGATGGCGGTGGCCAGCTTGACCTTCAGCACCGAGGCGTTGACATGGCTCAGCCATTCCGGCTGGTCGGGGTGGCTCTCCAGGCCCATGCGCGAGACGAAGGTCTCGTAGCCCCCGACGATCACCATGATCAGCAGGTTGGAGATCATCACCACGTCGATCAGGCCCAGCACGACCAGCATCAGGATGGTCTCGTTGAGCTTGGCGATCGGCTCGTAGCCGATGATGGCGCCGGCCACGTCCTTGATCGGCGTGGCCTTGTAGCCGATGCTCTTGACCAGCATGGCCAGCGCGTCCTGATGGCCGAAGGCGGCCTCGATCAGGTGCACCAGTTCGGTCCAGAACTGGAACACATAGACGCCCTGCGCCAGGATCAGGCCCAGGTAGAGCGGCAGCTGCAGCCAGCGGCTGGCGAAGATCAGATTGGGCAGGGGACGCAGGGGGCGCTGGCTCATAGGGTTATCGCGTATCGATGATGGGGCTTTGACGGGGGGCGATTCTAGGCCGGGCCCGTGACAGGGCCGCTAGAGTAAGGGGTTCGTCAGAGACCGCACGCACAGTTGCGCCAGTTTCGCAATAACGGCGTGCCCGAGGAGACAAGCGATGACACAGAGCAAGCAATATCTGCCCAGCCCCGCCTGGGTGGCGTCGGCCCATGTCAAGGGCATGGAGGGCTATCTGGCCCTGGTGGCCGAGGCCGAGGCCGACCACGAGGCCTATTGGGCGCGTCTGGCGCGCGAGCTGGTCAGCTGGCAGACCCCTTTCACCAAGGTGCTGAACGACAGCGATGCGCCGTTCTTCAAGTGGTTCGAGGACGGCCGGCTCAATGTCTCCTACAACTGCCTGGACCGCCAGATCGAGGCCGGCCTGGGCGACAAGATCGCGATCATCTTCGAGGCCGACAACGGCGATGTCAGCAGGGTCAGCTACCGCGAGCTCTTGAACAAGGTTGCGACCCTGGCGAATGCGCTGAAGGCGCGCGGCGTCAAGAAGGGCGACCGCGTCGTCATCTACATGCCGATGTCGGTGGAGGGCGTGGCCGCGATGCAGGCCTGCGCCCGTATCGGCGCCACGCACTCGGTGGTGTTCGGCGGCTTCTCGGCCCAGAGCCTGCGCGACCGCGTGCAGGATGCCGGCGCGGTGATGGTGATCACGGCCGACGAGCAGCAGCGCGGCGGCAAGGCCCTGCCGCTGAAGGCCATCGTCGACGAGGCCCTGGCCGACAACAGCTGCCCGAGCTGCAAGGACGTGATCGTCTACCAGCGCACCGGCGGCAAGATCGCCTGGGTCGAGGGGCGCGACCGCTGGCTGCACGACGTGCTGGCCGGCCAGAGCAGCAGCTGCGAGCCGGAATGGGTGGAGGCCGAACATCCGCTGTTCCTGCTCTACACCTCGGGCTCGACCGGCAAGCCCAAGGGCGTGCAGCACAGCACCGGCGGCTATCTGCTGCATGCGGCGCTGACCACCAAATGGACCTTCGACCTGAAGCCCGACGACGTGTTCTGGTGCACGGCCGATATCGGCTGGGTGACCGGCCATACCTACATCACTTATGGCCCCTTGGCCCTGGGCGGCACCGAGATCGTGTTCGAAGGCATCCCGACCTTCCCGGATGCCGGCCGCTTCTGGCAGATGATCCAGAAGCACAAGGTCTCGATCTTCTACACCGCGCCCACCGCGATCCGTTCGCTGATCAAGGCCGCCGAGACCAACGAGGCGGTGCATCCCAAGAACTACGACCTGACGAGCCTGCGCCTCCTGGGCTCGGTGGGCGAGCCGATCAATCCGGCCGCCTGGGAGTGGTATCACCACCATATCGGCGGCGGCCGCTGCCCGATCGTCGACACCTTCTGGCAGACCGAGACCGGCGGCCACATGATCACGCCGCTGCCGGGCGCGACGCCGCTGGTGCCGGGTTCCTGCACCTTGCCCTTCCCGGGCATCGCGGCGGCCATCGTGGACGAACTGGGCAACGACATGCCCAACGGCCAGGGCGGCATCCTGGTGGTCAAGAAGCCCTGGCCCTCGATGATCCGCACCATTTACGGCGACCCGGAGCGCTTCAAGAAGAGCTACTACCCGGCCGAGCTGAAGGGCTATTACCTGGCGGGAGACGGTGCGATCCGCGATGCCGAGACCGGCTACTTCACGATCACCGGCCGTATCGACGATGTGCTGAACGTGTCGGGCCACCGCATGGGCACGATGGAGATCGAGTCGGCCCTGGTCGGCTGCACCGAGCTGGTGGCGGAGGCGGCCGTCGTGGGCCGGCCGGACGACACGACCGGCGAGGCGATCTGCGCCTTCGTCGTGCTGAAGCGCCCGCGCCCGACCGGCGAGGAGGCCAAGGCGATCGCCAAGCAGCTGCGCGACCATGTGGCCAAGGAGATCGGCCCGATCGCCAAGCCCAAGGACATCCGTTTCGGCGACAACCTGCCCAAGACCCGCAGCGGCAAGATCATGCGCCGCCTGCTGCGCTCGGTGGCCAAGGGCGAGAGCGTGACCCAGGACACCAGCACCCTGGAAAATCCCGCGATTCTTGAGCAATTGGGTCAGGCCTACTGAGCCCCGACAGTCAAGAAGCAAAAGGCCCGCGAAAGCGGGCCTTTGCACATCCAGCGGGGCTCGCAGATCCGGCTTTGCCGGTCTGCCGAGCCCGCCCCCTTGAGGGGGCGCGCGCAGCGCGTAGGGGGTGGTCTTACTTCACCGTCAGCACCCATTGAGCCAGCTGCTTGGCCTCTTCGGCGTTGACCTGGGCATTCGCCGGCATCGGCACGGGGCCCCAGACGCCGGAGCCGCCCTTGACGATCTTGTCGGCCAGCTTGGCGACGGCATCCTTGTCCTTGCCGTACTTGGCGGCCACATCCTTGTAGGACGGGCCCACCAGCTTCTTGTCGAGGGCATGGCAGGCCATGCAGTTCTTCTTCTGCGCCAGTTCGGCGTTGGCATAGACGGCCGGAGCGGCCATTGCGGCGGCCATTGCGGCCAGGGCGATCAGAGAGGACTTCATGGCTTCCTTTCTTTCTTCCATTCAGCTGGGTTGGGGTGAGGCAATCTGCACTACATTCCTGGCAGGACAGCCGTCAGGCATTGTAGTGTCGGCGCCCGGAGTCTGCCGGGCCGCAACAGGAGTTGGGCGCAATGTGGTTCGTGGGAATAGGCCTGGTCTTGCTCGTGCTCAAACTGCTGGGCGTGTCACCGGTCGGCGAATGGAGTTGGCTGTGGGTGCTGGCCCCGTTCGGCCTGGCCGTGCTGTGGTGGGCCTGGGCCGATGCCAGCGGCCTGACCCAGAAGAAGGCCATGAGGCGCATGGACGAGAAGAAGGAAGCGCGGCGTGAGAAGTCGCTGGAGGCGCTGGGGCAGGGCGAGAAGCAGCGGCGGCGCTGACCGGCCGGCCGGCGTGAAACAGAGAAGGGCGCCATGGGCGCCCTTTGTCATCGCTGCTGCGGTCGAAGCTCAAGCAAACTTGTGACGCCGGCTCTGGCGAGCCGGCGCCCAAATTCGATCTGCAGTCGCTGCGCGAATTCAGGCCAGGCCCGCAGCGGTCCTGGCCGAGCCCGCTTTGCGGGCTCAATCGAATTTGTCCAGCACCGCCCCCGAACTGGCACTCGACGCGCATTTGGCGAACTTGGCCAGCACGCCCCGCGTATAGCGCGGCGCCGGCTGTTTCCAGGCCGCACGGCGCCTGGCCAGCTCGGCCGCGTCCACATGCAGCTCCAGCTGCAGCCGGTGTGCGTCGATCGTGATCGAGTCGCCTTCCTGCACCAGCGCAATGTTGCCGCCCTCGTAGGCCTCGGGCGCCACATGGCCGACCACCATGCCCCAGGTGCCGCCGGAGAAGCGGCCGTCGGTGATCAGGCCGACGCTCTCGCCCAGGCCCTGGCCGATCAGCGCGCCGGTGGGCGCCAGCATCTCGGGCATGCCCGGGCCGCCCTTGGGTCCCAGATAGCGCAAGACCATCACGTCGCCGGCCCTGATCTGACCGGCCATGATGGCGGCCAGCGCGCTCTGCTCGTCGTCGAACACGCGCGCCGGGCCGGTGATGACCGGGTTCTTCAGGCCGGTGATCTTGGCGACGCAGCCCTCGGGCGAGAGATTGCCGCGCAGGATGGCCAGATGGCCCTGCTCGTACATCGGGTCGGCGACCGCGCGGATGACGTCCTGGTCGGCGCGCAGCTCCGGCACCTCGGCCAGATTCTCGGCCACGGTCTTGCCGGTGATCGTGATGCAGTCGCCGTGCAGCAGGCCGGCCTTCAACAGCAGCTTCATCACCGCCGGGATGCCGCCGGCCTTGTGCAGGTCCACCGCCAGGTATTTGCCGCTGGGCTTCAGGTCGCAGAGGACGGGGATCTTCTTGCGCATGCGCTCGAAGTCGTCGATGGTCCAGTCGACCTCGGCCGCATGGGCGATCGCCAGGAAATGCAGCACCGCATTGGTCGAGCCGCCGGTGGCCATGATCACGGCGACGGCGTTCTCGATCGCCTTCTTGGTGACGATGTCGCGCGGCTTCAGGTCCCTTTTGACCGCCTCGACCAGCACGGCGGACGCCTTCCTGACGTTCTCGACCACCTCGTCCTCGACATTGGACATGCTGGAGGAGTAGGGCAGGCTCATGCCCAGGGCCTCGAAGGCCGAGCTCATGGTGTTGGCCGTGTACATGCCGCCGCAGGAGCCGCTGCCGGGGATCGCGCGCTTCTCGATCTGGCAGAAGTCCTCTTCGCTCATCTTGCCGGCGCTGAACTGGCCGACGGCCTCGAACACGCTGACGATGTTCAGGTCCTGGCCCTTGTAGTGGCCCGGCTTGATGGTGCCGCCATAGATGTAGATGGCCGGCACATTGGCGCGCAGCATGCCCATCATGCCGCCGGGCATGTTCTTGTCGCAGCCGCCGATCACCATCACGCCGTCCAGCCATTGGCCGCCGACGCAGGTCTCGACGCAGTCGGAGATCACCTCGCGCGAGACCAGGCTGTACTTCATGCCCTCGGTGCCCATCGCCATGCCGTCGCTGATGGTCGGTGTGCCGAACAGCTGCGCATTGGCGCCGGCGGCCTTCAGGCCGATCACGGCGGCATCGGCCAGCTTCTGCAGGCCGGAGTTGCAGGGCGTGATCGTCGAGTGGCCGTTGGCGATGCCGATCATCGGCTTGCCGAAGTCCGTCTCCTGGTAGCCCATGCCGTAGTACATGGAACGGTTCGGGGCGCGGGCCACGCCCTCGGTGATGTTCTTGGAGCGGCGGTTGAAGCTCATGGGGCTTGTCTCCTGACGGAAAGGCTTGGGTGAATGCCGCAGTATGGGCTGTGCCTGATCGCTGATCAAATATATTATTCAGTCTAGATTAATACGTTAAACATGAATGATTGAGCTGCGAAGCCTGCGCCAGTTCCTGGCGGTCGCCGAGGAATTGCACTTCGGCCGCGCGGCCGCGCGCTTGCACATGACCCAGCCGCCGCTGACCCAGGCGATCCAGAAGCTGGAGGCCGCCCTGGGCGTGCCGCTGTTCGAGCGCAGCAGCCGCTCGGTGGCCCTGAGCGCCGCGGGCGCGGCCCTGCTGCCGGAGGCACGACGCCTGCTGGCCGAGGCCGAGGGCCTGCCGGCCCTGGCGCGCGCGGCGGCCGAAGGGCGGCGCGGACGGCTGCGCCTGGGTTTCGTCTCGACCGTGGGTTTCGGCGAGCTGCCGCGCTGGCTGCGCAGCTTTCGCGAGCGGCAGCCCGACATCGCCCTGAGCTTGCGCGAGGCCACCTTGGACGTGCAACTGCAGGGCTTCGCCGCGGACGAGCTGGATGCCGGTTTCGTGATCCATGCGCCGGATGCGCTGCCGGCCGGCTTCGAGGCGCTGGCCATCGCGCGCGAGCCCCTGGTGCTGGCGCTCAGCGAACAGCAGCAGGAGCTGGCGGCGCGCGAACGCCTGCCGGCGACCAGCATCCTGCACCTGCCGCTGGTGATCTTCCCCCGCGACATCGCGCCCTCGCTGTTCGATGCGGTGCTGGCCTTCTACCGCGCGCAGGGCGCCGCACCGGTGATCGCGCAGGAGGCCATCCAGATGCAGACCATCGTCAACCTGGTCTCGGCCGGCATGGGCGTGGCCTGGGTGCCGGCCTCGGTGATGGGATTGCAGCGCACGGGCGTGGTCTACCGGCCGGTGGCCGGTGCGGTGCCGGTCAGCGCCACCAGCCTGATCTGGCGCCGCGATGCCTCTCCGGCGGTGCAGCGCTTCGTCGCCCATGTGCGAGCCTGCCTGAAGCCGAACTGAGCCCCCTTATGATGCGCGACCTGTCCATCCGAGAAGCGCCGCCATGCTGGTTCACCCCCAGTTCGATCCCATCGCCATCAAGCTCGGCCCGCTGGCCGTGCATTGGTACGGTCTGACCTATCTGGCCGCCTTCGGCCTGTTCCTCTGGCTGGCCAATCTGAAGGTGCGCCAGCCGCAGTTCGCCGCCGCCGGCTGGGCCAAGCGCGATGTCGACGACCTGCTGTTCTTCGGCGTGCTGGGCGTGGTGCTGGGCGGGCGCCTGGGCTATGTGCTGTTCTACAAGCCGGACTACTACCTGCACCACCTGGGCGAGGTGCTGGCGGTCTGGAAGGGCGGCATGGCCTTCCATGGCGGTCTGCTGGGCGTGATCGTGGCGATGTGGCTGTTCGCCAGGCTGCGCGGCCGACGCTTCTTCGAGGTGACCGACCTGATCGCGCCCTGTGTGCCCACCGGTCTGGCCGCGGGCCGGGTCGGCAACTTCATCAACGGCGAGCTGTGGGGCAGGGCGGCCGATCCCTCGCTGCCCTGGGCCATGGTGTTCCCGCAGGCGCAGGATGGCGCTGGTGGTCTGGGTGTGGCGCGCCATCCCTCGCAGGTCTACCAGTTCCTGGGTGAAGGCCTGCTGCTGTTCGTGCTGCTGTGGTTCTATGCCAGGAAGCCGCGTGCGACGGGGCAGGTCTCGGGCATGTTCCTGATCGGCTATGGCATCTTCCGCTTCCTGGCCGAGTTCTTCCGCGAGCCGGACGACTTCCTGGGCCTCAGGGCGCTGGCGCTCAGTCAGGGACAATGGCTGTCCCTGCCGATGATCGCCGCCGGCATCGCGATCTGGCTCTGGGCCGGCCGCCGCCGGCCTTCCTGAATCCCGCTCTGCTCCCATGCGTCAAATCTTCTTCGATACCGAAACCACCGGCCTGTATGCCGAGAACGGCGACCGCCTGGTCGAGATCGGCTGCGTCGAGATGGTCAACCGCCAGCTCACCGGCAACAACCTGCATCTCTACATCAACCCCGAACGCGCCAGCCACGAGGAAGCGCTGCGGGTGCACGGCCTGACCGAGGAATTCCTTTCCACCAAGCCCAAGTTCGCCGAGATCGCCACGCAGTTCCTGGACTATGTGGCCGGTGCGGAGCTGGTGATCCACAACGCGCCCTTCGACCTCGGTTTCATCAACGCCGAGCTGAAGCGCCTGCGCCGCCCGCCGATCACCGACATCGCCGGCGGCGTGCGCGACACCCTGCTGATGGCGCGCGAGATGTTCCCCGGCAAGGCCAACTCGCTGGACGCCTTGTGCCGCCGTCTGGAGGTGGACAACTCGAACCGGACCTTCCACGGCGCGCTGCTGGATGCCGAACTGCTGGCCCAGGTCTATATCAACATGACCCGCGGCCAGGACTCCCTGGTGATCGACGAGAGCGAGGGAACGTCCAGCCAGGCCGGTGGCGATCTGCAGATCGAGGCGGTCGATTTCAGCCGTTTCACGCTGCCGGTGCTGACGCCTACCGAGGCCGAGCTGACGGCTCATGAGGCCGCACTGGCCGAGCTGGACAAGGCCAGCGGCGGCAAAAGAATCTGGCAAGTTTCTTGATTGATCAGGAAAAGCCATGGCATAATCGCGGGCTTCCCGGTTAGCAATTGCTTGGCAACAGGCGAATGCAGCGACACCAGACCGGGCGGTTAGCTCAGCGGTAGAGCACTGCCTTCACACGGCAGGGGTCGCAGGTTCGAACCCTGCACCGCCCACCAGGTTTGTCGTTGCTGGTTTTCCGGCTAAGGAAATACCCATTCCTGTATCCGTCTTTGCGAGTGCAAAGACGGCCGCAAGGGCGGTTAGCTCAGGGGTAGAGCACGACATTCACACTGTCGGGGTCGGGGGTTCGAAACCCTCACCGCCCACCATCTCAGGACCCGCGCAGCGTCAGTTGCGTGGGTCTTTTCATTTGTCCCGTGGTTTCCCGAATCCGCCCGAAACGCCCCGTTCGGGTCGCGGATTCGTACTTTGGGACCAATTTTGGCCCACTGCGCTCCGAACGGTTTTCGCCGACAGGCACAACTCGGAGATCGACATGGCCACCTACGACAAGCGGAACTATCAGACCTGGCGCATCACAGGCAGTAACCTGCCGCCTGGTCCACGCACCTTTGATGACGAGGCGCTCGCCAAAGCGCATCGAGATGAACTGCTGAACGCCGGGCATGCAGACGTTCGCATCAAGGCGTTCAAATCGGTGAAGTGGCGGGTGCGCATTCGCCTCGCCGGGGCGCCGGAGTTTTCCCGCCAGTTCCCGACTCGGGAGAAGGCCGAGGATTGGGCGAGGGCGCGCGAAGGGGAGATCGTCAAGCGTGAGGCGATCGACTATCGGGCGGCGGATCGGCATTCCCTCAGCGACCTCCTCGGGATGTACGACGAGAAGTGCTTGGCCGGACGTGACGTCCACGATCCTGACAAGGTCCGCATTCGCAAGCTGAGGGAGCATCCGGTCAGCCAGTGGCGCATGCCCAGCCTGACGGCCAAGGCCATTGCGGACTATCGCGATCAGCGGTTGCTGGTGGTCAAGGGCAGTACGGTCAAGAAGGAGATCGAGCTGATCTCCCGTGTGATCGCGAAAGCCCGCAAGGAATGGGGCGTTCATCTGCCCGCCAATGTTGCCTCGGGCACGCTGGTGGCTCGTCCGGAAGCGCAGGATGGCGACGAGCGTGATCGTCGTCTTGCAGAACAGTTCCAGCCAGCGGGTGCAACCCGCTCAGCCGATGGACAGGACCGGCGTTGCAAGAATCCGCCTGAGGCCTTCGAAGCCGATCCGGAGTTGGATGCCTTGCTTCAGATGCCTCAGACCGAGCAGCAGCCGAGTTCGAAGCCTGGTGCAGAGCAAGCGCAGGCACTGGCCAAAAAGATCTTCAAGAAAGAATGGGTCGTTCTGGCGGCGTACGTTGACGCCCGAGATCGTTGGGTGAGTTTTTGGGCGTGTGTCAGGGAGCAGCAGCGGAGCGGCAACCTTGTTTGTCCTAGCTACACCGATGCAATCGACGTACAGCTCTTGAATGGCTACGACTCGGCATGGCCCGACCTGAAGGAGGATCAGGAGGCCATTGGGCTGGCTTGCTCGGAATGGCCGCAAATACGCGAAAAGTTGCTCAAGTTCTGGAAGAACGGCAAGGCGGCCATGCCCCTTGGCGTCTTCATGCTCTGGCCGCGGCTTGTTGCCGACCTAGGTCGCTGGGAGTCGCTGGACGAATCGCGGCGACAGCAGGTGGGGCACGCTGTCTTTTCACTATCGTCAATTGGATGGACTCGCTGGTTCATCGACCAAGCGCTGTTGGTATGCCCGGCTCTGGTGGACGAATTTGAGGGCTTGGACACGGCGTCGAGAAAGAAGGCCAGTGTGGCATCTCGCCAGCAATCGTCAGAAGAGGCAGCGGCCACCATTTCAGCGGGGCAAGAAGCAGTTACCCATGCCGATGCCGATGCCGATGCGGGTGCGGGTGCGGGGGATGTCGTTGCAAGCGTTGGCGACCGGTGGTCGAGCCTGGGTGCCGAGGTTGCCGCCATCCACCAGGCTTGGACGGATGAGCCAGCCCGGGACTTGTTGGCCAGGGCCCTAGCGTTGGGTGAGAGTGCAGCGCAGTTGCTGGCTGCCATTCCTGAAAAGGTTGCTTCTCCGCAGGAAAACTTAGAGGTTGGCCTAGATGCGCTGCGGGTGCGGTTGCTGGCTGCCACCCAGCAGGAGAGCCTTCATTGGTTCGGAACAGATGAGCTGGAGGGCGTGCTCGCTCGCTGGCGCCTCGCAGCCAAGGAGGCCGCGAGCGACGTCGAAGTTGTCTCGCTGGTCACAGACGCTGTGCAAGCACAGAGTAGATTTGCCAGCGCAGCTATCGAGCTGCAAGTCGCGCAAGCCCAGCTCGCTGAAACCAAGCTTGCATTGGCGAAGCTCGACGAAGAACAGAGCGGCAACGTGAGCTTGGCCCTCCGCATCGGTCTGGCCAAGCGCAGGGATGGCGCCAGCGAGGCCAACAGCCAAGCTGCCCGCCGGGAAACCGAAGCCATCTTGGCAGTGCTTGCCGCAGTCTCGCCCAGGGGTGCCCATTTCGACCTGGGCGTCAACTACGTCCTGATGCTGTCCGAGTACGAGCAGGGACATGGGAAGCCCGAGGACGTTGACGCGGGCCATGCTGAGACGCAACGCTGCGCGGACACACTTCCTCCCGCTGCGATCCTCCCGCCGACTGCAGCGGAGCAGGGGCTCGCGACGCTGCCCGGGGCCGATATCGAGGCAGAGTCAACTGAAGCTGGTGGCGAGTCCAAGGCCGAAGCAGCTGAGCCGGTCAAACCGCAAGAAGTTGAATCCGTGGCACCCTGTGCCAGCGCTGATGAAACTCTTGCGGCAGCGGCAATTCCGCCCTCAGCTTCGGTGCTGGATGAAGCAACTGATTCGCCTTCCTCCGTATTCGCCTCCGTCGAGGCATCTGCTGAGCCGGCGTCAGGTCAGGCTGCTGGCGAATTCGGTGCGGCTGAGGTTGTGGATGCCGGCGCGCGTGAGGTCGCTTTCACGGACGAAATTGGAGACAGGTGCCGTCCCATCTGGTCGCTGCTGCGTATGGGCAATCCCAATGTGCTGTTGCTCCTGGGTAGCCGTCAGGAAATCGAGAACACCCTTGGTGCTGAGCGCGAGCCCCGGATCGAGTTTGAGTCAACGATCTTCCGACCTGCTCTCGGCAGGCGCGTCGACGACCCGGCCCGTAGCCCGCTGACCTACAGGCAGCTGGACGAAGTGGTCCAGATGCGCAATTCCGTGCTGTTGGTCGCTGGGAGCGTGGCTTCTGGACTCAACAACCTCCTCGCGGGTTTGCGGGAGCAGCCAGGCATGTCCGACACGGGTCGATTTGTTCAAATCGACCGGCCAACGACCCGCGCCGCCTTCTCGCAGGAGCTCGACAAAGAGGTCCAGAAGCGGGTTGGCGAAGGCGTGACGGTCATGCTCGTACCTGCGACGGTTCCATGGGACGCTGAATGGGTTCTTGCTACCAGGGCGAAGCTGAAGGCTTTGAGGTCAACAACGAGCTTCGTCTCGGTGGTCTTTGCGGCCGACCCCATGCAGCTTTGGACCTTGGCCGCTCCTGTTCCCGACCAGGCGCAGTGGGTGGAGCCGTGGCTGTCAATTCTTCCGTGGTCGCGTGGATTTGTCCGTAAGTGGCTTGAAGAGCTCCAACTTCCTGTGGAGGAGGCAGACCGGCTTTACGAGTTGACGGGCAACTGGGGTGGGCTCCTTGAGGCTGCTGCGCGCGTGAAGACCGGTGCTGCCCACTCCCTTGATTTCGTCCAGAACATAAGCCGCCTAGACACCACAAGCTCATGGTCCGTCAGATTTCGGCGCTGGCGCTCTGGGATTTGAACCTGGCCGACTACCTGGCCACCCAGCCGGACACCGTCCTTTTCGACGTCAAAACGGTACTCGAAGCCGCGCGCGCGGCACTGGATGTGAACTTCGCACTCAAAGACGAGGTCTGGGAGGCCGGCGGCTCCGACCAAGTTGATGGTGCAGAAATGACGCATCCGTTCGTCCTGGTCGAAAAAGGCGACCCAGAACGGGAGCTCGAAAGAAGGCTGTGGACAGCGCAGGCGGCGGAGCTTCTGCCCATGATTGAGGTTCGCAGGCGCGAGCTGCTGAGGGGGCTCGAGCGTCAACTGGTCTGTCCGTTCGACCTAGACGGGGAGCAGATACTTTCGCTGGACGAGCTCGAGATTGGGCGACTAGCGCTTGCTACCCAAAGGCACGGGCTCAGAGGGGACCTCCGGACTCGAGCTGAATGGCTAGCCCGCTGCCGCAACAAGCTGGCCCACCTAACGTCCCTCACAAGCGGCGACGCGCTCGACGCCAGGATGTATGGCTAGTTACGGCTCTAGTTTTCCAAAGCTCACCAGAGGGTAGGCTATGTGACCGGCGCATCCAGGAATGGGCCTGATGGTTCCGCGCAGGTTCTCGCTGATCCAGTTGGCGACGTCCTATGGTTCGATCTCCAAAACCGGAATCGAACATGACGGCTCGGAATGTTCCTGTTTTTCGTCGAAATGTTGCATTTGACGAATGAACGGAACATACTCCAGCCATGCTCGCCGATACTCACACCCAGCGTGTTCTGGATCTGGCTCGCCAGAAGGGGCTGCTGCGGGCCAATGATCTGGACACTATCGATGCTCCCCGAGTTGTCCTGACGCGCATGACGGCTGCAGGCCTGCTGGACCGCGTGGGGCGGGGCCTCTATCGTCTGCCGAGTCATCCGGGGTCGGAGGACGAAGGCCTTGCGGCCGTCGCCACCAAGGTGCCGCAGGCCGTGTTCTGTCTGCTGAGCGCACTGCAGTTCCATGAGCTGACGACGCAGCTGCCGCGCCAGATCTGGATCGCCATGCCTCGCGGTAGCCACCTGCCGCGCATCGACTACCCGCCGATCAAGATGGTTCAGATGACGGGCGATGTCTATTCCGAAGGCATCGAAGCCGTCGATCGTGATGGCGTGATGCTGCGTGTTTACGGCGTCGCCAAGACGGTGGCGGACTGCTTCAAGCATCGCAACAAGATCGGCCTGGACGTGGCGCTGGAGGCGCTGAAGGAGGTGCGGGCCAAGCGCCTAGTCACGGCGGATGAGCTGTGGCGCTACGCGAAGGTCTGCCGCGTGGCCAACGTGATGCGCCCCTATTTGGAGGCCATCGAATGAGCGATCTTGCGGCTTCCGTGCGCGCCCGCCTGCTCAACGTCGCCAAGGCGCAGGGCGCGGACTTCAACCAGGTGCTGGTGCGCTTTGCGCTGGAGCGCATCCTCTACCGCCTGAGCCGGTCCGAACACGCGGACCGTTTTCTGCTCAAGGGTGCCTTGCTGTTCACGCTCTGGTACGACATGCCGCACCGGGCCACGCGCGATGCCGACCTGCTGGGCTTCGGCGCCAGCGATCTGGAATCCGTGGCCCGGACCTTCCGCGACATCGCCAGCGTCGCGGTGGACGACGGCATCGTGTTCGATCCCCACTCGGTTCTCGCCGAGGAAATCCGCAAGGACGCCGGATATGCCGGCGCGCGTATTCTGATCAGCGGCGAACTGGCCAAGGCGCGGTGCAAGACGCAGATCGACATCGGCTTCGGCGATGCCGTGACGCCAGGCCCCATCGAGGCGACCTATCCGGTGCTGCTGGGTGATCTGCCGGCGCCGCGCTTGCGCACCTATCCGGTCTACACCGTCGTCGCGGAGAAGCTCCACGCCATCGCACTGCTGGGCATGACCAACAGCCGCGTGAAGGACTATCTCGACCTGTCGGTCCTGCTGGCGCGCGAAGCCCTGGACATCGACCTGCTGGCACAGGCGATCAAGGCCACCTTCGAACGCCGCGGCATGGCCGTGCCCGCCACGCTGCCCGTCGGCTTGACCGACGAGTTCGCGCACGATGCCTCTCGACAGGCGCTGTGGTTTGCGTTTCTCAAGAAGAACGAACTCGCCTCAGAACCCTTGGCTGACGTTGTGGAGCGACTGCGGGCTGCCCTGGAACCAGCGTTGAGCAGCGCCGCCCGATAACGGCCATTTCATAGACGCAGCCCAGCGTCACTCGGTGGCGGATTCCATGTGGATTTGCATGGAGACCCCAACGATGACACGACGTCGCAGCTGCTGCGGCGAGACCTTCCAACATCGCCCGCAAGTCCAGACCAAGCCTTCTGCTCCTCGCCCGACTGCCAGCGTACCCGCAAGCGCCAGTGGCAGCGGAACAAGCTCCAATCCGATCCCGACTATCGGATCAACCAGCGCGCCGCCCAGCAGGCGTGGTCGCAACGCAACCAGGACTACTGGCGCAGCTATCGCGCCGCCAGGCCCAACTACGCGCAAAGCAATCGCGCGCAGCAGCGGCTGCGCGATGCTGGTGTGCGGAAGCAGCGTGCAGACGTCGATCCTGCAAACATGGATGCCTGCGGTCTGCCGCCAGGCCTTTATCGCATCACGCGCCACCCGGCTTTCCCTCCGGGCAACAGCGATTCGTGGGTCGTCGAGATCACGCCGGTGTGCGCGACATATCCGCGCAAGATGGATGCGTCAAGAGATGACTTGATCGACACCCCGGCGGTCCGAGGAGCGCAACCCGGCCCAAGCGGCCCTCAACTTCCTGCTCTTCATGGTGATGGCCCCGAGCTCGTTCTCCTCGGGCGTGCTGGTGACGACACAGGGCTGGACCTGGCTCAACATCAGATCCTTGCTGCCCCTGGCGCTTGCCGCGGCCGGCCTGATCTGGCTGAGTAGCCGACGGATCAAGGCATGGCGGCGCGCTGAGGCTTTCAATCTGGTGTCAACCGCTGCTGTCTACCGTCTATGGTTTTCAAGGTCATGGTGCCGCGAATCGGTTGTTCCGCGCTGATGCGGCCTACACCTTCTCCTGCGTTGAAATGCCGGCACCACCTAAGCTCTATATGGTCGACTTGGCTCTGCTGCACGACGGCCGTAAGAGAGAGACAGTGAACCACTCCATGGCGCGATCGAGGTCAAAGTCCTGCGGATAACGGAGCTTGAAGGACACCATCCCGAGCAGTGCCGCCTTCAGTGCCTTGCTTGCCTGCTTGACGTCGAGACTGGATGGAAGGTCGATCTCGCCTGCTGCATGTGCTTGGCCAAGCACGGTCTCGATCTGGCGTCGATGGGAGTCGTTTGCGTCCCGCAACGCCGCCCGAAAGTCTTCGTTGGCGGCGGTCCACTCGGTCTTGTGAAGAAGCAGGTCAAGGACATGACGCTTGGGTCCGGCCTGATCGAGGTCCGCGACCCAGGCTTGTATCAGATGGCACAGCCGCGTCGACGGCGAGGGCGACTCGGCACCATCGAAGTACCCGGCCGAACTTGCACCCCAGGCAGCCAGCCTGCAGACGCCCGCAAACAGGTCTGCCTTGTCCTTGAAATGGAAGTAGACAGCCCCGCGCGTCACGTTCGCACGCGTGGCAATCTCAGAGAGACCGGGCGATGCATAGCCTTGCTCGGTGAACACTTCCAGCGCCGCTAACAGGATCTGCTGGCGCGTCTCCTGGGCTGCCGTTGCGGTGCGCTTCACCATGAATGACTACCTTGAACTGAGCGGATTGAGGGCGGGCGATGCGAAATGGCCGTGCGGATTGCGCCAAGTCACTGAAATTGCTGTTCGATCCGCGGGGAGAGGCCTGGCGACGGTATCCGTTGCCGAGTGAATTATCGAGCCAGCTGCGGCAAATCGGACCGATCAAGACCTAGTCGAGACCATATCGAGACGACTCGCCCGGGCGCGGCGCGCCACACTGCGGCCCATGCCAACTGACATGCGACCGGCCGGCAACGCGAAGATCGGCATTGCAGCGCGCTCGTGCGGCGCACCACAGCGGCCTATGGCCGCCGGGGCATGGTTTCGATGCAGTAGCCACCAGGACATCCCATGAGAAACAACGGTCCCGTTACCGGTCGCGAGTACCTGCTCCCCCCGGGGCAGAGCCTGATGTCGACCACCGACCTGAAGGGGCGGATCACGCATTGCAATGCCGCCTTCGAGCAGGCCAGCGGTTTCACGCGCGAGGAACTGCTGGGGCAGCCGCACAACATCATCCGGCATGCCGACATGCCGGAGATGGCCTTCGCAGACATGTGGCGCACGCTCCAGAGCGGCCAGGCCTGGTCCATGCTGGTCAAGAATCGCCGCAAGAACGGCGACCATTACTGGGTACTTGCCAATGTGACGCCCCTGCTGGACGAGGGCCGCGCCGTCGGCTATCTGTCGGTGCGGACGGTGCCGGGCCGGGCCGAGGTCGCACAGGCGGAAACTCTCTACACCAGCCTGCGGGCGGATGAATCACGCGGAATTCGTCCGCTCTTTGCCATCCAGCGCGGACAACTGCTGCGCACCGGCTGGCGGGGGGGCGCGCTGCACGGCGTGGCACAGCTGCGCCGCGCGGCGGGCGTCGTGCCCGTCCTGCTCGCGACGGTGCTGGGCGCCTGCCTCGGTGCCGCCTTCGGCCCGGCGATCGGAGCGGCCACCACGCTGCCGCTGGCCCTGCTGGCGACCCTGGCTCACCAGCGAATGCAGGAGGCGCCGCTGCGCACCTTGTCGAGCTTTGCCAGTGACGTTGCGGCAGGGGACCTGACCCGGCGCGTGGCGGTGGACGGTGGCCGGCTGGCGCGTCAGCTGGGCGGCTCGCTGGGCCAGCTCAGCGTCAATCTGCAGGGCATGGTGGGCGACGCGCGCGCCGAAGTCGTGGCGATGGAGGCGGTGGTGGCGGCGGTCGTGTCGGGGAAGGATTCGCTTGCCGTCAGCACCGATGCCCAGGCGGCCGGCCTGCAGCAGTCCGCTGCCGCGCTCAAGCAACTGACCGAGACGGTTCGGCAGAACGTCCAGGCCGCCGAGCAGGGCGCCACGCTGGCCGAGCAGACCCTGGCGGTGGCGCTGCGCAGCACCGCCAGCGTCGACCATATGCGCTCCACCATGCGCGAGATCAACGAATCGACCGCGAAGATCTCGGACATCACGCAGGTCATCGACGCGATTTCCTTCCAGACCAATATCCTGGCGCTGAACGCTGCGGTCGAGGCGGCGCGAGCGGGCGAGCAGGGCAAGGGCTTCGCCGTCGTCGCGCAGGAGGTCAGGGCGCTGGCGGCGCGGACCACGGCCGCGGCCCGGGAGATCAAGGAGCTGAGCCAGGGTTCGCAGAAACGGGTGGCGGCGGGCGTCTCCGAGGTTGGTGGCGCGGCGGCGGCCATTACCGATACGGCCTCCGCGGCGACCCAGTTGCGCGAACTCGTCGATGGCGTCCACCGTGCCAGCCGCGAGCAGTTGCAGGCCATCTCCGAGATCAGTGCCGCCGTCGAATCGCTGGACGACATGACCCAGCGCAACTCCACGCTGGTGGAGCGGCTCTCCGCCTCCGCCGACACGCTGTCCGGGCAAGCCAGAACCTTGGCCGCCTCGGTCAGCCTTTTCCGTATCTAGGCACGCTCCTCATCATGCGAATCCTTACTCGCAGCGACGCGTTCAATCGCTTTCTTTTCGATCAGGCGCCGGATGCGCTGCTGGTCTACGACGTCGAGCTCGGCCGCTTCGTCGACGCCAATCCGGCTGCCGCAACGCTGTTCGAATGCAGCGTCGAGGACCTGCTGCGCTGCGGCCCCGAGGCCTTCCACTATGAAGAGGGGCAGGAGGCCAGGCAGGCCCGGCAAAGGGTCACCGACCTGTCCATGCAGGTGCTCGCTGGGCAATCGATGATGCGCGAGGTCTGGCTTCGCACGGCGACCGGTCGGCAGCGCTGCTGCGAGCTGCGGCTGGTGCGCCTGCATGGCGTGCAAGGCGGGCTTGTGCGGGCCAGCTACATCGACGTGACCGAGCGGCGCCAGGCCGAGGCCGAGCTCCAGGCCAGCCGTATGCAGCTGGCCGAGGCGGCACAGGATCGGCAGGCCATTCTCGACAACGTGCTCGAGGCCATCATCACCACCGACTCGCGAGGGCTGGTGACATCGTTCAACCGGGCTGCCACCCGGATCTTCGGCTACGCGCCGGAGGAGGTGATTGGCCGGAATGTCTCGATCCTGATGCCGCAGCCCGACCGCGTACACCACGATGGCTACATGGCGCGCTACGCGTCGACGCGCGAGCCGCGCGTCATCGGCGTGGGGCGCGAGACCCAGGGCCAGCACAAGTCCGGCCTTGTCTTTCCCATGCATCTTTCGCTGTCGGCGATCGAGCGGGAGGGGGACCTGAGCTACGTCGGCCTGATTCGCGACATCTCGGCGCAGAAGGAAGCCGAGTCGCAGATCGAGCGGCTCGCGTACTACGACGCTTTGACGGGCCTGCCCAATCGCCGGCTGCTACTGGACCGCCTGGCTCATTTGCAAAGTCGGTTCGCCACCTGCGACGGCCATGCAGCGCTGATCTGTGCAGGTATCGATCGGTTCAAGAGCGTGAACGACACCCTGGGCCACGCGGTTGGCGACGCGCTGCTGCGGGCGATCGGTCAGCGTCTGAAGGATTGCCTCGGCGAGCAGGGCCTGGTCGCCCGACTGGGCGGCGACGAGTTCGCGCTGCTGATCCACGATCTCGCCCCGGATCCCGATGCGGCCGAGCTGGAGGCGACGCAATGGTGCCAACGGCTGCTCCAGCTGATCAGGCGCGAGCACGATCTTGCCGGCCACGAGCACCGGACAAGCGCCAGCCTGGGGGCGCTGCTGATTCGCGACTGCCGCGAGTCGCCCGAAGCCTTGCTGGCGCATGCAGACCTTGCCATGAACCAGGCGAAATCCGAGTCGCGTGACACCTATCGCTTCTACAAGACCGAGATGGGCCGCTCGGCGGCCCTGCGTGCAACCCTGCTGAACGACCTCCGGCTGGCACTGCATCGGCAGGAGCTGGTGCTGATGTACCAGCCTCAGGTGGACGAATGGGGTGAAATGCTGGGCGCCGAAGCCCTGGTGCGCTGGCGGCATCCGACCCGCGGTATGGTGTCGCCGGCCGACTTCATCCCGCTGGCCGAGCAGAGCGGCTTCATCATCGAGATCGGCCAATGGGTGCTGCGGCAGGCCTGCGACACCCTGGCCAGATGGCGAAGCAGTCGACAGACAGCGCTGCTGTCCATCGCCATCAACATCAGCGCGACGGAATTCCGCGACCCCGGCTTTGCGCCCGCGGTGTCGCGCGCCCTGGCGATCAGTGGGGCCGACCCGCGCCGCCTGAAGCTGGAGCTCACCGAGAGCGTGCTGACCGTCGACCTCAGCGATCTGGCGCAAAAGCTTTCGGCGTTGAAGCGCATGGGGGTCGGGCTGTCGCTCGACGACTTCGGCACCGGCTACTCCTCGATGGCATATCTGCGCGAGCTGCCCTTGGATCAGTTGAAGATCGACCGCAGCTTCATCGTCGAGATCGATCGCAGCGCGCGTGACGAGGTGCTCGTGCGCGGCATGGTCGACATGTGCAAGGTGCTGGGGCTTTCGGTGATCGCCGAGGGGGTCGAAACCCTATCTCAGCGCGAGCGGCTGCTGGCCTGTGGCTGCACATGTTTCCAGGGCTACCTGACCGGTCGGCCGATGAGCGCAGAGGATCTACACCAAGTCATCGGGGCAGAGGTCTGCGAGCCGGCCTGAACGGCTGCGCTCAGCCGCTAGGCCCGGCCTCCGGCTCGACCTGGATTGGCTGTGTCACGCCGGAGTCGAGGGGCTTGCCGTCACCTTCAGCAGAACGGGTCGTGGCGCAGCGCACCACATTGCGGCCAGCGTGCTTAGCGGCATAGCAGGCTTGGTCGGCCGCCGCGAGCACCTCGGCAAGCGACAGATGGCCGGAGTCGATCTCGACGATGCCGATGCTTGCCGTCACACGCAGTGTCGGATCGCTTTCGCAGACCCCTTCCAGCGCGATCCCGTAGCGCATCTGCTCGGCGATCAACAAGGCCCGGTCCAGGGCGCAACCCGGCAGCAGGACCGCGAATTCGTCGCCCCCCAGCCGGCCGACCGTGTCCCCCGAGCGCACACAGTCGCGCAGTACATGGGCCACCTTCTTCAGGATGACATCGCCCGCCGCATGTCCGGCGCCGTCATTGACCTGCTTGAAGTGATCGAGGTCGATGAAGAGGGTGCAGGCTGCGTCGCGGCGCCGCCGGTCGGCCACCAATTGCCCCAGCCGCCGTTCGAACTCGCGTCGATTGACGAGTTCGGTGAGCGGGTCGTGCGCCGCTCGCCACAGCAGATCCTCCCGTTGTCGGCGAGCGTCGGTCACGTCGGAGACGATCCAGATCGTGCGGCGCTGAGCACCGAAGATTGCCGCCCCATGCAAATAGGCCCACAGCGTCGAGCCGTCGCGGCGGCAGAGCGGTACTTCCGTCTGGAAAATGCGGCCCTGCGCAAAGGTCGCCTCCGCCTGCTCGCGCAACTCGTCACGCGAAACCTCGGGAGCCAGCAGCACCTCCCAGTGACAGGTCAGCGTCCCCGACTCGTACCCAAGCAGCCGTTCGAGCTGGCTGCTCGCGAGCTCGATGCGGTTCTCGCTGGTGAAGGCAATGCCCACCGGCGCATGGGCCATGACCGCCTGCATGCGTTGCAGCGCCTGCTCGATGTCGGCCCGGCTGGCCGCCAACTGCTCGCTGACATGCTTCAGAACCCGTGATAGCTGGCCGACCTCGCCACCGGCCTCCGGCCAACCGAGCTGGGGCGGGTACGAGGTGTCCAGGGCGAGCAACGTGCGCCGCCGCAGCAATCCCATCGGTCTCAACAGCCAGGCGGTCAAGCCAAAGATGGCCAGCGCGCCCACGCCGCCGACGGCCACGCCAATCGCCATGGTCCTGTTCACGGCACGGCTGGCAGCGCCGTAGATCTCCGCGGCATCCGCAATCCGGAAGACCATCCAGTCCGTGCCGGGCACGGCCGCCATGGCGACAAAATTCCGGCCGAAGCGTCCCGACCATGGCGCGGGCTCAAGGGGGCTGCCCATGGCCCGCCAGCGGGCGACGCTCTGGCGCAAGCCGGGATCGTCGTCGACCAGGGTCAGCAGCCGCTGCTCGTCCGCATGAGCCAGGACATAGCCCTGCTGGTCCGCCACGATGGTACGGACATGGTCATCGTCAAGGCCGGCGGCCCGCACGAGATTGGTGAGAAAGTTGGCCTTGCGCAGGTCCAGCGTGCCCGCTAACACAGAGGGTGTTTGACTGTCCGAGGGCAGCGGCATGGTGATCCACAACTCCAGCGCACCGGCCCCGGGCTGAGCGCGCAATGGCGGAGACACCCGGCCGAAAAACTGATCCGAGGCTCGCGCCCCGTCCTGCGCCAAGACCGCGACCCGGTTGAACAGGACGCCGAGTACCGCCTGACGGTCCAGGAAGGTCTCGATGGTTGATGGGCCGGCGGCTTGGTGGCGCGGCCAATGCTGTGCCGATGCACTCAGGGCGCGCTGGCGCGTGACGACGGCGGCTGACAGCGTGGCGGCGAGTTGGGCCGCGCCGAGATTCGTGCCCAGAAGCGCTTCCTCGGTACCTTTCTGCAGTTCCCGGACGGCCAGGAAGGCCATGGCGGCGACGCTCAAGGCGATCAGCAGCGCACAGGCAAGGGCAAGTCTCAGTTTCAGGGAACCCAACATTTCGATACTCGGCAGCTTCCCCAGCGACGGTCTCGCGAACCCGTGGACCACCCGCTCACCACTTACGGGGCACCAAGGTTCGGCGAAGGTATTCTCCATCCGCTCCGACCCTCGCCGCACCACCTGCCTGGGCGGTCACGAACGCAAGGCCAGGATCTCGGCAACTGCCGGGCTGGGATCGTCCTTGTACAGGGCCAGCAAGGTTTCGAACCGTTCCGCCCCCTGTACCGGCAGCCGGTGACGTCGCCCAGAGGCCAGCGCTTGCAGCTCGAAGAACGTGGCCCCTTGCGAGCGGGCGATCTCGACGGCCTGCTGCAGCGCAGCACTGGCCTGGTTCACATCCCAGCGGGCGAACTCGGACTCCGCCCGCAGTTGCAGCAGGGGCGAATGCAACATCGTCTCGCCCACCTCGTCGGTCAGGGCCAGCCCCGCCTCGATCGAGGCCTCCATCTCGGTCTTGCGGCCTGCCAGCCGGCAGGCCATGGCGTAGTGGTAATGGAAGCCGCAGAGGCCCGAACGCATGCCAAGCTCCCGTGCCGTCTGTGCGGCGGCCTCCATCTCGCCGAGCCCCTCGTCGACGCGCCGAAGTGCCACCAGGGCCTGGCCATGCAACCAAGCGAAGCCGCTGCGCCGCTCCGGCAGCGCGTGATCCTGGATGACGTCGTAGAGGCGCTCGGTCAGGGCGTGGACGGTCTCAAACTCGCCGGCCAGCGCATGCATGATCGACGCCGCGTACAGGGCTGTCGCTTCGCTGAGCGGATGGCGGTTGTTGAAGGCCAGCGCTACCGCGTGCTCGGCCATCTGGCGCGCACGCAGCGGCTGCCCCGCGATCCAGTAGACCAGGGCGAGCCCCTCGGCGGCCTCCACGCCCGGATCCTGCACGAAGCTGGTCAGGGGCAGTTCGGCCGACACGCGGGCATAGATATCCAGGGCCTCCTCAAGGCTGTGCCGGGCCCCCCCGAAATCGCCGGTCAGCATCTGGATGATGCCCATCGCGTTCAGTCCTGCAAGCCGCAGTGCGGCATCCTCGCGCCGCGTGGCGAGGTTCAGCATATCTGCCGCCAGTGCACGCGCCTGGGGGAATTCGGCGCGTGCGAAATAGACCCACCAGCAGCCCTGCAGGGCGCGCTGCCAGGCCGGACTGTCCTGCGGGCCGAGGGCGCGCGCCTGTTCGAAGGCCGTCGTCACCGCCGGTGCCGTGATGACCTCCTGCCGGGTCAGGGCCACGGCCTCCTGTACACGCAGCTCGAGCTCCAGCGCCGGGTTCAGGCGCCCGGCGGCCATCTGCAGGCCCTGCCGTGCAGCCAGCAGGGCTTCGCGCGGCGCGCCGCGCTCCATGGCGCGCTCGGCCACGACGACAAGCTGGGTCGCAGCCTCGACCGGTGCATCGCCGTGCTCGAAATGCAGGGCCAACTCGGCGGCAATTTCGGCCAGGTTCGAGCCATGGGTGGCGGCCAGCGCCGCCGCCCACTGCCGATGCCATTGCAGGCGCTGCAGGGCCGGCAGACGCTCGTACAGGACCTGCCGGTAGATGGCATGGCCGATGCTGTAGCGCGCCGCAAGGCGCCCGTCGTCCAATGAGGCCGTGCCACTGCAGCGCAGCCAGGGCAGTCCGGCAACGGCCTTCTCCAGCTGCGCATGCACCTCGTCGGGGTCCAGTTGCAGAACCCCGGCGAGGGTCAGGTGCAGAAACTCGATGCCACCCACGCTGGCGGCCCCGAGGGCGCGTTGCAGCGCGGGTGGCAGCCTGCCGAGCTGACCTTCGATGACCGCGGCAATGTTACGGGGCACAGCCAGCTCCTGGTCGGGCAGGCTCCAGCGCCCGTCGTCCCAGGACAGATTGCCGGACGCCACCAGCTCATCCAGGACGGCCACCACAAACAAGGGCAGTCCCGAACTGTGCTCGTGCAGACGCCGCACAAAGGACTCGGCGACTGGCTGCCCGATGCGTGCGGCCAGCAACTCGCCCAACTCGACTTCGGAGAGAAACTCGAGATCAACCTCCAGGCACAGCCGGCGCAGAAGCAACTCCTGCCGCAGCGCGGCGAGCGGGTGCTCTCTCAGGATCAGTTCCGTGGGTCGCAGGGTGCCGAGGATCATCAGGGCGCCGGGCCCCCGCCGCCGCGCCAGATAGTCCAGCAACTGGACCGTCGCGTGATCGCTCCAGTGTAGATCCTCGATCACCAGCAGTAAGGGCTTGCCGGCGCTTGCGCGATCAATCAGCTCACCGAACTCGCGCAGCATCCGTTCCTGGGTGGCCCCGGCCACCTCGCGCTGCAGTTCCCGCCGATCCTCGTCGCGTACGTACCAGGGCAGCTGCAGCAGCCAGGTCGGCGCGACGCGTCGCATCAGATCGACAAATGCCGCGCCACCGTCTTCGCGACACAGGCCGTTCAGGGCCTCGAGTATCGGCATATAGGGCTCGGCGCCGCCATGGTGCTCGATGCACTGGCCATGGGCTACCGCGATGCCGGCATCCGCGACGAAACGCTCAACCAGCGCACTCTTGCCGATGCCTGCCTCGCCGGCGACGAAAACGAGCTGGCGTCGTCCGGCGCGAGTCATCTCCAGCGCGGCCCGGAGCCGGCTCAGCGCGTCGCCGCGGCCGATCAGCCGGACCGCTGGCGAGACGAGCGCTGCGCCGGCCGGTGGCAAGGCTTCCTGTGGCCGTGAAAACGCACCCATGGCCTGGTCCACGGGCGCGATGAAGCGATAGCCCCGACGCGACACCGTCTGGATGAAAACCGACTCGCGGGCGTCGTCCCCCAGGGCGTGGCGCAGCTGGCTCACTAGGTTTTTCAGGGCGGCTTCGTTGATATGCCGGTGCCCCCAGACCGCGTCCAGCAGTGCGTCCTTGGTCACCAGTTGTCCGGCCCGGCGCACGAGCTCGCACAGGACCTGGAAGGCACGGGGCGCCACCTCGACAGCCTGGGCATCGCGTTCGAGCCGTGCCTGCGCCTCGTCAATCACAAACCTGCCAAACCGGGCGCGCAACGGTTCTCTTTCTTCCATGGTTCGCACTGTAACGCGTCGTACCCGGTACCGAACCGAGACCGATTCAAGACGACTCGTGCGCGGCCAGTCCCCAAACTGCCGGGCATGACGCTGAACCCAAATCCAATCCATCCAGCCGCGGGCGCCTATGTGCTGCGCCTGCACAGGGATGCCCGCCCGGCAGACGGCCTGCTGATGGGGCGCATCCAGCATGTCGCCAGCGGCGACTGGGCCGATTTCTCGAGCGGTGGCGAGCTGCACGACTGGCTGGCCCGGCATTTCGCGCAACTGCAAACCAAGGCGGCGCAAGCCGAGGACCCATCCCCATGAGAACTGCAATGACCACGTTCTCGGCCCTGCTGGCAGCGCTGGTGCTGGTGGCCACCGCCGCGCAGGCGCAGCCGCCCGGCATCGTGGCCTACCCGGCCCAGGGCCAGTCCGACGAGCAGCAGCGCAAGGACCAGGAAGCCTGCGAGCTGTGGGCCAAGCAGCGGGCCGACCAGGCGGCCGCCAGCGCCGACGCGCCCGCCCGCTCGGCCAGTGCACCGGCCGCCCAGTCCGCGCCGACCCGACGGCCTGTCCTGCCAAGCCTGCCAGCCCTGCCCAACTTTCCCGGCTTGCCCCAGTTGCCTCGCCCGCCGTCCCAGCCGGACGCGCAGATCAGCGCCTCGGCAGATGCCGCATGGCAGCAGGCGGCCGAGACCCTGCGCCAGCATCAGACGGCGGCCGGCGACACCCAGCAGCCCCTTTATCAGCGAGCGCTCGCGGCCTGCATGACTGGCCGGGGCTACAGCGTCAAGTAGTCATGCGAATGAGGAGAACAGCAATGAAAGTTCAATGGGCCTTCGCGCCCCTGGCCATCGCCGGCCTGCTGGCAGGCTGTCAGCGCCATGAGGCCGAACTCGTCGAGGAGATCCGTCCGGTGCGCACCGTCGTCGCCGGACAGAGCGAGGGCTCGATCGGCATCGGCTACTCGGGCGAGATCGTGGCGCGCCATGAGAGCCAGCTGGGCTTCCGGACGCCGGGCAAGGTCGCGGGCCGCCTGGTCGATGTCGGCAGCGTCGTCAAACGCGGCCAGGTGCTGATGCGCCTGAATCCCGAGCAGGAGGCCCTGCAGGTCGCCGCCGCCGGCGCCGATGTCGACGCCGCCAGGAGCCGCGTGGCCCAGGCGCGGGTCGATCTGCAGCGCACCGAACAGCTGCTGACCCGCCAGTTCGCCTCGCGCGCCGAGCTCGATCAGCACAAGCTGGCGCTCGACCAGTCCGAGGCGCAACTGCGCGCGGCCCTGGCGCGGCGCGAAGCCCAGACCAATCAGCAGGGCTACACGACGCTGACCACCGATCGCGACGGCGTCGTGACGGCGGTGACGGCCGAGGTCGGCCAGGTCGTCGCGCCCGGTCATCCGGTGGTGGCCGTCGCGGCGGACGGCGAGCGCGAGGTCGCGATCAGCATTCCCGAATCGCGGGTTGACGAGTTGAGCAAGGCCAAGGGCATGCGGGTATCCGTCTGGGCGCATCCGGGGCACAGCTGGGAGGGCGCCTTGCGCGAACTCGCCCCTAGCACCGACAGCATCACCCGCACCTACTCGGCGCGCATCTCGATCCGCAATCCCGACGCGGCCCTGCTGCGGCTGGGCATGACGGCCTCGGTGACGGTGCAGGGAGGCGAGGGCGTTAGCGCCATCCGCCTGCCGCTGACGGCGGTGGTCGATCGCGAGGGCCAGCGCCAGGTCTGGGTCGTCGATCCGAAGACCTCTCGGGTCGCGCTGCGCATGGTCAAGCTGGGTGGCACCCAGGACGATCGGGTCCAGGTTGTCGAGGGCCTGTCGGCCGGCGAGACCGTGGTGAGCGCGGGTGTGCACATGCTGCAGCCCGGCCAGCGCGTCAAACTGGCCGCCGTGCAGGCTGCCGCGAACGCCAGCTCGGGAGCCGCCAAGTGAAGGGCCTCAACCTCTCCGAATGGGCGCTGAAGCACCAGCAGATGGTCGCTTTCCTGCTGATCCTGCTGACCGTGGCCGGCCTGTTCGCCTATGGCCGGCTGGGGCAGAAGGAGGATCCCGAGTTCACCGTCAAGACCATGGTCGTCCAGGCCTTCTGGCCCGGCAGCTCCTCGCAGCAGATGGCCGAACAGGTGACCGACCGGATCGAGAAGAAGCTGCAGGAGGTCGCCGAGATCGACTATACGGCCACCTATGTGCGGCCCGGCGAGACGCTGATCCGTGTCAATCTGCGCGAGGGCACTGCGCCCAAGGACGTGCCCGACGTCTGGTACCAAGTGCGCAAAAAGGTCGGCGACATCAGCCACCAACTGCCGCCGGCGGTGCAGGGGCCGTTCTTCAACGACGAGTTCGGCGACACCTTCGGCAATCTTTACGCGTTGACCGGCGACGGCTTCAGCAATGCCGATTTGCGCCAGTTCGCCGATGCGGCCCGCAACGAGTTCCTGCGTGTGGCCGACGTCAACAAGGTCGACCTGGTGGGCAAGCAGGACGAAAAGGTCTACGTCGAGATCTCGACCGCCAAGCTGGCCTCACTGGGCATCGACCCGGCGTTGATCGCAGCCACGCTGGCCCAGACCAATGTGGTCGCGGCAGCAGGCACGGTCCAGACCAGCGGCGAGCAGATCCGCCTGACGGTCAGCGGCGAGTTCGACTCGGTCGATGGCATCCGCAACATCGGCATCCGTGCCGGTAACCGGACCTTCAGGCTCGGCGACATTGCCGAGGTGCGGCGCGACTTCATCGACCCGGCCCAGATCAAGATGCGCCATAACGGCGTCGAGGCGATCGGCCTGGCGGTCAGCATGCGCAAGGGTGGCGACGTGCTCGCCCTCGGGCACGAGCTCGATGCCACGGTCAAGCGCGTGCAGGCCAATCTGCCGGTCGGCGTGCAGATCCATGCCGTCAGTGACCAGCCGCGGGTGGTCGAGGAGTCGGTCCACGAGTTCAAGAAGAGCCTGGCCGAGGCGGTCATCATCGTACTGGCAGTGAGCTTTTTCTCGCTGGGCATGCGCGCGGGCCTGGTCGTCGCGCTGTGTATTCCGCTGGTGCTGGCGATGACCTTCCTGACGATGTATCTGATGAACATCGACCTGCAGCGGATCTCCCTGGGCGCGCTGATCATCGCGCTGGGCTTGCTGGTCGACGACGCCATCATCGCGGTCGAGATGATGCAGCTCAAGCTCGAGCAGGGCTGGGATAAGTTCCGCGCCGCGACGTTCGCCTACACCGCCACGGCCTTCCCGATGCTGACCGGCACGCTGATCACGGCCGCCGGCTTCCTGCCGGTCGGTTTCGCGAAGTCCGGAACCGGCGAGTATGTCTACTCGCTGTTCCAGGTCGTCGGCATCTCGCTGATCCTGTCCTGGATCGTCGCGGTCGTGTTCACGCCCTACATCGGCTTCAAGCTCCTGAAGGAGCATGCGCATGCCTCGCATGACGAGGACGCTGTCTACCAGCGCGGCTTCTATCTGCGCTTCCGCCGCTTCGTCGACCTCTGCCTGCGGCATCGCGTCCTGGTGGTCGGCATCACGGCGGCGGCCTTCGTCGGCTCGATCGCGCTGTTCAAGCTGGTGCCCCAGCAGTTCTTCCCGGCCTCGGACCGTCCGGAGCTGGTGGTCGATCTGTGGATGCCGCAGGCCTCCACCTTCGAGGCCAGTGCCCGCGAGGTGCAAAAGCTCGAGCAGGCGCTCAAGGGTGATCCGGATGTGGCGGCGGTGACAAGCTATGTCGGCAACGGCAGCCCGCGCTTCTACCTGCCGCTGGATGTTCAGACGCCCAACCTGAACCTGGGCGAGGTGATGGTCATGACCAAGGGCGGCGAGGCGCGCGAGCGCGTGCTGGCCAAGATTGAGCAGCTGTTCCAGAACGACCTGCCGAATGTACGCGGGCGCGTCAACCGCCTCGAGAACGGCCCGCCGGTCGGCTATCCAGTGCAGTTCCGAGTCTACGGCGAGGACCTCGGCCGCATCGCCGAGATCGGCGCCAAGGTGGCCACCCTCATGCGCGGCAATCCGCATGTGCGTCAGGTCAACCAGGACTGGGGCGAGCGGACTAAGCGGGTGCGCATCGACGTGGACCAGGACAAGGCTCGTGCGCTGGGCGTGACTTCGTACCAGATCAAGCAGGCGTTGGAGGCCTCGATCTCGGGCACGCCGATCACGCAGTACCGCGAGGGCGACCAGACCATCGACGTCGTGGCACGCCTTACGCAGACCGAGCGCAGCAACCTCGATAACCTGAAGGACGCCAAGATCTATCTGCGCGAGGGCAAGTTCGTGCCGGTCTCGCAGGTGGCGCGGCTGACGCTGGACAGCGAGGACAGCCAGCTCTGGCGTCGCAACCGCGTTCCGACGCTGACGGTGCGCGCCGACATCGCGGGCGCCGAAGGCCCCGACGTCACGCGGGCGCTACAGCCCAAGATCGACGAGCTGGCCAAGGCGCTGCCGCTGGGCTATGGCATCGACGTGGGCGGGGCCTACGAATCGAGCCAGAAGGCGCAGAAGTCGATCAACGCGGTGATGCCGGCGGCCCTGGTCGCGGTGCTGCTGCTGCTGATGATTCAGCTGCAGGACATGAAGAAGATGCTGCTGGTGCTGCTGACGGCGCCGCTGGGCCTGATCGGCGTCAGCGCGATCCTGGCGGCCTTCCAGATCCCGTTCGGCTTCGTCGCCATGCTGGGCGTCATCGCGCTGGCCGGCATGATCATCCGCAACTCGGTGATCCTGGTGGTGCAGATCGACGAGGACCTGGCGGCCGGCGTGCCGATGTGGACAGCGATCGTCGAATCGGCGGTGCGTCGGCTGCGCCCCATCGTGCTGACCGCACTGGCAGCGATCCTGGCCATGGTGCCGCTGACCCGCTCGGTCTTCTGGGGGCCGATGGCCTGGGCCATCATGGGCGGCCTCGCGATTGCCACGCTGCTGACCTTGATCTTCCTGCCGGCGCTCTACGCCTGCTTCTACCGGGCCCAGCGGCCCCAATCCCCCGACGCCGCCTAGGCGATGAAAGCACAGGCAAGAACATGAAACGGATGCACAAGACCGCCCGCTGGGCGGCATTGATGGCCCTGGCCCTGCAGGCCTACGCGGCCCAGGCCCTCGATCTGGTCGGCGCCTACGAGCAGGCCCTGCGCCACGACCCCACCAAGCTGGCCGCCAACGAGGCGCTGGCGGCCGGCCGCGAGAAGGCCGTGCAGGGCGACTCGCTGCTGAAGCCGCGCGTTGGCTTGCAGGCGAGTCTCGGCCGGCTGGGTGATCGCACCTCGGGCGAGAGCAGCGCGGGCACGGTCAGGCAGGCCACCGTGCAGCTAACGCAGCCGCTCTATGACGCCACGGCCCACGCTGAGAAGCGCCAGCTGCATCAGCAGGCCAGGTTGGCAGAGACCCAGTTCGACCGGGCCCAGCAGGGCCTGGCGCAGCGCGTCGCCGAGGCCTACTTCGGCGTGCTACAGGCCCAGGAGGCGCTGCGCGTTACGCTGGCCGAGAAGACGGCAGTCGCGCTGCAGCGCGACCGCGCGCAGGCGCGCTTCGATGTAGGCCGCGGCAAGGTCACCGATCTGCAGGAGGCCCAGGCGCGCCACGACCAGATCCTGAGCAAGGAGATCAACGTGCGCAGCCTGCTGGAACTGCGGCGAGCCCAGTTCGAGGAAACAACCGGAGCCAAGGCCGAGGGCGTGGCAACGCTGGCGGCGGGGCAGGCGGCCATGCCGCCCGAGCCCGACAACCTGCTGGCTTGGCAGCTCAAGGGCGAGGACCAGAGCACCATGGTGCAGGCCCAGCGTTCGCAGTTGGAGATCGCCGAGGCCGAGATCGGCAAGTACCGCGTCTCCGGGCGCCCGACCCTGAATCTGGTCGCCAGCTATTCGGCCAAGGGGCAGAGCGGCGACTTGTCGCCGGTGGCGGCGCCCGACAACAACCGCAACGGCTATGTCGGCCTGCAGTTCAGCATGCCGCTCTACTCGGGCGGCGGCCTCGACTCGAAGGAGCGCGAGTCGCACGCCCGGCGGCGCGAGGCCGAGCAGGCGCTGGCATCCGCCAAGCGCGATGTGCGCCTGCAGGTCCAGGACGCCTATCTCTCGGTCCGGACCGGGGTGTCGCGCATCGCGGCCGCCGAGCAGTCCCTGGTCTCGGCGCGCACAGCGCTGGAAGCCACCTCGCTGGGCCGCGACGTCGGCACCCGCACCGAGCTGGACGTGCTGGACGCGCAGCAGCGCGCCTTCGCGGCCGAGCTCGACCTGGTGCAGGCGCGGCTGGACTATCTATTGGGCCGCGTCCGACTGGCGGTGGCGGCCGGCGAGCCGGGCGACGGCGAATTGCGCGTCGTCAACGGCTGGCTGGGGACCCCCTGAGTCCATGCTGAGAAGCCAGAACCAGGCCGCCCGGGTTGGCGGCCTCGCACGGCGATGGCTGCCTGTCGGCGCTGCCTTCTTGCTGGCCGCCTGCTCGACCGCCAAGCCGTGGATGAACAAGCCAATCGAGCCGTCATCGGCGCTCGCGCCGGTGCCGACGATCTCGCCGGCGGCGAACGCGGCCTCGACGTCGATCATCGCCGCCGTCACCCTGTCTGGCGGCGGTGCGCGCGCGGCGGCTTTCGGTCTGGGCGTGCTGCAGGAGCTGAAAGCGACCCGCTTCGACTGGGACGGCCGCTCGACCAGCCTGCTCGACGAGGTCGGCCTGATCAGCGGCGTTTCGGGCGGCAGCGTGCTGGCGAGCTATTACGCCGCCTTTGGCGACGAGGTGTTCACCCGCTTTGAGCGCGATTTCCTGTTGGCAGATTTCCAGACCGGGCTGATCCGCGACGCGCTGTCGCCATCGACGCTGTACAAGCTCAGCTCGCCCTGGTGGGGGCGCAGCAACGCCTTTGCCCAGCGCCTCGACCCGGTGTTTCGCGGACGGACCTTCGCCGATCTGCGGGCGCGGCCCCGCCTGCTGGTGACCGCTACCGATCTCACCACCGGTGCACCCTTCGAGTTCACGCACGAGCAGTTTTCCCTGATCTGCTCGGACCTGGACAGCGTGCCGCTGTCCTTTGCGGTGGCCGCGTCATCGGCCGTGCCCCTGCTGCTGAGCCCTCTGACCCTGAGCAACTATGCCGGCAGCTGCGCCACGTCTGCGCCTGCGCCGTCGCCTGCGCAGGAAACTTCGCCCTCCGAGCCGAATCTGTCGGCACGTCTGCTGGACCTGGTGGCCGACACCTACCGCGATGCCCGGGAGCGGCCCTTCATCCATCTCGTTGACGGTGGCATGGTCGACAACCTCGGCGTGCGCGGCCTGTTGGAGCGTACCCTCGCCCGGGGCAGTTTCGAGGCCAGCTTCAAGGGCCTGCAGCCGGGATCGGTGCGCAAGATCGTGTTGATTAGCGTGAACTCGGAACGCGACACGGCCGAGCGCATCGACGGCAGCGACCGCGTGCCCGGCACCCTGCAGGTGCTGGATGCCCTGGTATTCGGCGCCGGCTCGCGCATGACGAAGGAGACGGAGATGATGGTCGATGACGTGGCGCGCCGCATGAACGAAGCCCTGAAGGCCGAGCGGGGACGCCCCGGCAGCCCCTTCGCGGCGGACGCTGAGATCCACGTGATCAATGTCGGTCTACGCCAGCTGCAGGATCCGGAGTTGCGTCGCAGCATGCTGCAGGTTCCCACGGCCCTGACCATCCTGCCCATCCAGGTCCGGCAGTTGCAGCGGGCCGGCCGCGAGGTGCTGCGCGAGTCGCCGGCCTTCCAGCGCCTGCGCCAGAGTCTCCAGGCCGGGCCCGAGGCGCAGGCCCCGATAGCCACAGCCGACCCGGCTGTGGCTCCATGACCTTGCGGACGTCGATCCGCTGATCCGATGCTTGGTCAGCTACAGCACTACTGGAGCGGCGGCTTTCTTGCCGCCAACGCCTTCATCGGCCTGAATCTGGTTGGCGCGTTGCTGCTGGGCATGCTGGTCGGCTATGAACGCTCTTTCAATGGTCGGGCTGCGGGCATGCGTACCTATGGGCTGGTCTGCATGGCATCGACCGCACTGACGGTCTTTGTCGGCCATGCGCCGCTGTGGTACGGCGGCTCGGCCCCGCACTTGATGGCAGATCCGACACGGGTGGTGCAGGGCGTCGTCACCGGCATCGGCTTCCTGTGCGCCGGCGTCATCATGAAGGACGGCATGAGCATCAGCGGCCTGACGACGGCCGCCTCGATCTGGGCGGCCTCGGCGATCGGCGTGCTGCTGGGCGTGGGCTTTTATGCCTCCGCCCTGCTGCTGGCCCTGCTGTGCATGCTCTCGATGTCCCTGCTGCACCGCGTGGAAGCGATGCTGCCGGGGCGGGCAACCCTGGATGTTTCCCTGACCTTCCGGCCGACCCATCCGCCGTCGTATGAGGTGCTGGCCGGGATCGCGGCATCTCGCGGCTATCGGCTGCTGCGTGACAGTCTGAGCATCAGCTTTGCCGACGGCCGTCCGGTCTGGCGCTTCAGCGTCGTGGCGCTGGACCGCGCTAGCGCCATGGCGCCGGCGGCATTGGCTGACGAGATCGCGGCCTCCGAAGGCGTGCTGAGTTTCAGCATATCTCCGGTGCGCAATTGAACCTGGTGCATGGCAGGGGGCTACTTCGCACGTCTGTAGGAAGCACGCGAGGCGTGGTCAAGGGCCGGCTCGATGCCCTTGATCGGCAAAGAGAAACCGAAGGGCTTGTTTGATGCGCGCCCGTGGACCGGGCGCCGCGTCGGCTTCGCGTCTCACGGTCGCGCATTGGCGCGAGGGTCCGATGGGGGACCGTGAATAACCGGCGCTGCATTCCTGCAAGTTTGAGCAGGGGTGGCGGCCTTGGCCGCAGCTACCTTGGCATGCGGCAAGCCTCATGCGACTGCCTTTCCAAGCTGCAGCCGCTCAATCAGCGTATCGACCTCCCATGGGCGTAGTTTCACGCTCGTCGGCATCCCGTCGTTCGAATACGCCCAAAACTTGACATAGCCGTCCTTTGTCCAAACGCTGATTGAAGCGCCATCTGCCGTTTCCAGAATTTTTTGGTTCAGCAACAGGTCACGCTTGGCCCGCTGCGGGGTCTCACCGTGACCATATTGACTGACATCCTCTTGACCGTCGAAATGCGCCGAGTAGGCGTGATCGGGCGCTGCGGCGGGGCGTTCGCCGAATGCCTCGACAATGATTTTTCGCATCGAATGAATTGCGTTATTGGTTGTAAACGGTAAGCACCACGGCGCAGCAGATCGAGAATGTCACCACGGCGGTGAGCCGGTGATACGAGATTTTTCGGATTTGTGCATCGTGTATTCCAGGCCGTAATTAATTGCGGCGTTGGGGTGGCCCATGATTCGTGCCAAGCTCTGCGCCTGGGATTGCCCGCTCATTCAACTACCTCCTTCGCGAGCTGAAGCAGTTCGATCAGGGTGCCGGCCTCTGCGGGCAGGAGAGAGAATCGTGTGGCATTGCCACTGCTGGAACAAAGCCAGACGTTGACCCGGCCCGCAGTCGGCCAGGCGCAGATAGATGCGCCATCGGACGTTTCCACGAAGTCTGGGTTCAGCAGGAACCTGCGCTTGGGATTGAGGAGGGAATCTACGTACCTGAAGCCTGCCGTGTCGCTCCGGTTCCCAAAAAGGGCGGAATAGGGACGGTCTCGTTCAAATACTCGGGAACATGTTTGCGTGACAGCGATGTTTTGCATTAATGTCCTCCTGGTAGTTGATTGAAAATGGACAAGATCGCAGTAATGGCGATACAAAACAGCGCAATAACGTTGAGTGTTCGGTGACCGATGTCATCCAGAGTGCGCGCGGCCCTGATGCGACCGAATGTTTTGGAAACTCCGCCCGACCCAGCGTGTGGAGAAATCCGGTCGAGGCCGGTTGCAGCTTGGAAAGAATGCTTGTTCATCAGGTTTCTTGTGGTTTTGTTTTGATGAAATGAATGCTAGTTGGTCGCATAGTTCTTGCCCATCCATGTGAACAAAATGGGGCGTTTTGAATTTCGAAACAATTGGCCATTGCGCTGGGAAGGCAACACACGGGGCCGGTCTACCGGCGAGCTTGGCTGTGGCGCGGCGATCGCAGGGGCTGTGATCCGCAAACAGCCAAGCAAGCGCGCCTCCTGAGAGGCGTGCCGACGGGTGCTTCCGCTTGACGCCCTGGTCCAGCAGCAGGTCGTCAAGCTTTGCATGTCAGCCGATCAAGGCCTTGGACTGTTCCGCGTAGAGCACGAGATGATCCAGAAACTCCCGCGTGCGCGGCGGCATGTGCCGCCGGCTGGCGAAGGCAGCGATCAGCGTGAAGCGCTCGGCAATCCAGGGAGACAGCACGCGTCGAAGCTCACCGCTGCGCAGCATCGGCGCTGCCACTTGGAGCGCCTGGCTGCTGATTCCGGCACCGTCCAGGGTGCTGCGCAGCACCGCGTCGTGGTCGTTGCAGCTCAGCACGGGGCTGATGCCGACGGCCTCCTCGCGGCCCCGGTCGGTTTCGTCGACCAGGCGAATCGAGTCGGGATCGATGCCGGGCAGGCTCAGGCGCACCACGGCGTGTGCGCTTAGTTCCTGGGGAGCGAGGGGCTCGCCGTGCTGGCGAAGGTAATCCGGCGACGCGCACAGGATGGAGGTGGTCTCGACCACGTTGCGGATGACGGCGTCGGGCGGGACGGTGATCTGGTCGGTCAGGAGCGTGATGTCCATCGCCTCGATCGAGCGGGCCGCCTGCGCGTCCGAATGCAGCTCTATCGTCACCTTGGGGTGTCGGCGCCGGAACGCGGCCACCGTGGGTGCGACCAGGTGCGTGGCCATGCCCGGCAGCGAGCACACACGAATCCTGCCGGCCATCTCGTGGGCATGGCTGCGGGCTACTTCCTCGGCCGCTTCGAGCTCGGCGAGAACGCTGCGCATGCGATCCAGGTAGGCTTCGCCCGCCGGCGTCAAGGCGATCCGGCGGGTTGTGCGCTGGATCAGCCGCACACCCAGGTGATTCTCCAGGTCGGCGATCAGGCGCGAGACCGCCGCCGGCGAGATACCAAGCTTTCTGGAGCACGCCGCGAAGCCGTTCTCGGCCACCACCTGCTCGAACACGGTCATTGATCGCAGTTTGTCCATGATGGTTCGAGGCAGAGTTGAGAAAAGGCCGGAACCTCGCGCGCGCGATCGGCGGCCGCCAACGCGGACTCGACGCGCTTCGAATGCCGCAGGTCGGTCGAGGTATCGAGTCGAAAAGCCGCCTTGTCGCTCTGCACCAGCGCTTGCGCGCCTGGCAGACGGCGGCGGCGCCCTTGTTTGTCAGCTGATCCGGCGCTTGGCCGCGCCTTGCAGGGGCGTGCAGAGCTTGTTGACGCTGTCATCGGAGTAGGCGCGGACATCCGCGCCGGCAGGGTTGGATCGACAGTGCCGCGAGGGGCAGGGGGGCACGGGCGAATTGCATGGTCTTGTGAATGTGGGTCAAGTGAAGCCAGGCCGTCTGGCCATGCGCGTCAGTGTCGGAGCGCGGCCCGGTGGGGTCGTCTCGGGCCGGTACCGATTAGGCACCGCTCGTGCCAAGCGTTCGCCGTAAAGGCAGGCGCATTGGCCTTGCCTGGGCGTACTCATCTGGAACCTGCCTGACGCAAGCGGTACCGAGCCGGGACCGTCGCGAGACGACTTGACCGGGCCGAGCTTTGACACTGGCGCTCGCCGTCAAGTGGCCGGCTTCGCGCAGCTCTCAACAACACAAACAACTAGATCATGAAAATCTTTCAAGCGCCCTTGCTCGCTGCGGTCCTATGCCTCCAGGCTTGCGGTGGCGGCGACGACTCCGACGACAACGCCAGCGGCTTCCACACACCCTCCTATGGCGATGCCAGAGGCGATACCCGTTGGCAGGCCGATCTGACGAGCATCACCAGCCAGGTGATCTCCTACCAGGACGCGGGCAGCGAACTGGCCTCGTTCGTCGAGGCCACCGACGACAAGCTGGTCCGCCTGTTCGGGGACTACAAGGTGAGGCTGATATCGGCATCGAAGAACAGCTGTCCCGACGGACTGAATGGCTGCAACACGACCGACTCGGCTGCCTTGGGGGTGGGGCGCAGCGCACTGGTTGCCGGCCTGGCCGACATCAAGGGCAGCATCCGGGACCAGAGCGAGCGGGGCGCCTGCGTGGCGTTCGCGCTGAACGGCGGCATGGAGCTGCTGTTGGCCCGGCAAGCTCAGGACATCGACCTCTCGGAGCAGAACACCTACTTCGAAGGCAAGCGGCTGACCAACACCTGGGGCGAAGCGGGCTTGGCCCCCTACGACACGATCGCCGCCTTCGTCGGCAAGCAGACGCGCTGGGTGAAGGAGGCGCACTGGCCGTACAACAAGGACGACAAGGCCTGCGCCCGCTACAACAGCAAGTACCCTAATGCCACCTGCTCTCAGACCGAGGCGCAGGGCGGTGGCAGTGACAGCAAACAGCAGGACCCGCAGGCCGCAGCGGCCAGCGGCTACCGCCTGAGCACGGCGCATCAGCTCTATGCCTCGATCGGGCGGATCAAGCAGGCGCTGTATCGCGGCCACCCGGTGGTGATGAGCGTCAACGCCAACCACGACTTCCAGCTCGCGACGTTCAAGGGCGGCGTCGTCTCTTGGGCGATCAAGGCCGACAGCTGCGGCGCCAGTCTGTGCGGTCATGAAGTGCTGGTCATCGGCTACCAGGACAGCGAGAAGGTCCAGGGCGGCGGCTACTTCATCGTCAAGAACTCGTGGTCCGGGGAGTGGGGCGACAACGGGCTGGCCTATGTGACCTACGAATGGTTGCAGAACAGCCTGCTGGACGCGCAAGCACTGGTCCGTGCCGACAGTGTGACCGCTCCCTGAGAAAGCTCGAGGCGTACCGCCGCGAGACAGGACCGACAGACCAAGTACCGAAACCATGCACCGCGCCGCGGTGCGCATGCCGGCAAGCCCGGTCAATTCCCAAGGAGGATCTCCATGAGCATGATGAACAACACCCATCGCCGATCGCTGCTGCTCGGCCTTGCTGCCCTGGCCCTGGCCGGTTGCGCGGCCAAACCCGACCTGTCCCGCATCCAGGATCCCGACGCCGACTTCCATTCCTACCGCACGTTTGCGTTCCTCCCCGGCCGGGCCCAGGGGAACTCGCTCATTGAGCGGCGCCTGATCGCCGCCACGCGCAGCCAATTGGAGCGCCGCGGCTATACCTTCGACGAGTTCTCGCCGGACCTGCTGGTGAACATCGCCGCGGTCGTGGAAGAGCGCCAAGGTCTGCGCGCGACACCGGGAAACTTCCCCGGCAGGGACGGCGTGGAGACGGAAGACTACCGCCTGGGGCGCTTGGCCATCGACCTGGCCGACACGCAGCGGCGCGAGGTGGTCTGGCACGGCACCGCCGAAGGCCGCGTGAGCGCGGAAATGCTGCGCGACGCGGGCAGCGCCGCCGAGAAGGCGGTCGCGGCGGTCTTCGATGGTTTCCCGGTCAAGCCCCTCAAGCGCACTGCGGCAAGCAAGCCGACGGCGACGGCGCGTTAATGCACCGGCTGGCGCGCCAGACGCGCCGGTACGGTGACGCGGGCAGCGCCGATAACGCGGACCTGCCCGCGTCAGCAGGCGGCACTGGAACATCGGCGAGCTGACTGATCGCGCCGGGCATCCACCCTTGCCATTCGAAAGGCCCACCATGTGGAAAACCGCTTCCAGGCCCGCGAGGATTCCCATGTCCATGACTGTTGACGAGCCGGCGCCAGCCGCCGCCGCCGCACCGGCCGCGCGCCAGGCCCCGATCCTGCCCCGCGAGTTCCTCAGCTTCCGACTGGGTGCCGAGGAGTACGGGATCGACATCCTGCGCGTGCAGGAGATCCGCCGCTACGAGGTGCCCACGCGCATCGCCGACGCGCCGCCCTTCGGCAAGGGCGTGATCAATCTCCGCGGCGTCATCGTCCCCATCGTCGACCTGCGCCTGATCCTCGCTTGCGACAGCGTGCAATACACCGACTTCACGGTGGTGATCATCCTGAACCTGCGCGGCCGCGTGATCGGCGCCATCGTCGATGCGGTCTCGGACGTGCTGGCCCTGGGCGCCGAGAGCATCCGGCCGGCGCCGGAAGTGGGCGGCGCGGGTGCGGCGGGCTACATCCTCGGCATGGCCTGCCTCAAGGCCGGCACGTCGAGCGCATGCTCATCCTCACGGACATCGAGGCCCTGGTCGGCAGCGCCCGGGAGCACCGGCCGTCCCCGCAGGCGGTCGGTCGGGCCGGCGGCGCGGCGATCGAGGCGGTGAGCGTGCCGCAGCTGTCGACCTGAACGCCCGCGCCGTCCGGAAACCGCCCCGGCTACTTCGGGGCGCTGGCGGGGGCCTGCTCGAACGCCGCCACGGCAGCCAGCAGCAGTTGCGCCTGGCGCTTCAGGACCGCGGCGGCGGCCGCGCTCTGTTCCACCAGCGCGGCATTCTGCTGCGTTGCCCGGTCCATCTGGCTCACCGCTACGCCCACCTGCGCCACGCCGGCGCTCTGCTCGGCGCTGGCGCTGCTGATTTCCCCCATGACCGCCGTGACACGCCGGATCGAAGCGACCATCTCGCCCATCGTGGCGCCGGCCTGATCGACCAGGGCCGTGCCCTGCTCGACGCGCGCGACGCTGGCCGCGATCAGTGCCTTGATGTCCTTGGCCGCGTCGGCGGCGCGGCCCGCGAGGCGACGGACCTCGGCGGCGACCACCGCGAAGCCGCGCCCCTGCTCGCCGGCGCGGGCGGCTTCAACCGCGGCATTGAGCGCCAGGATGTTGGTCTGGAAGGCGATGCCGTCGATGACGCCGATGATCTCGGCAATCCTGCGCGAGCTCTCGTCGATGTCCCTCATGGTGTCGACCACCTGGCGTACCAGCTCCCCGCCCTTGCCGGCGATGGCCGACGTGCTCGCGGCCAGTTGATCGGCCTGCCTGGCGCTGCCGGCGTTCTGGCTGACGGTAGCGCCGAGCTGCTCCATCGATGCCGCCGTCTGCTGCAGGCTGCTGGCCGTCTGCTCGGTGCGCGCGCTCAAGTCCTGGTTGCCCGCGGCGATGTCCGCCACGCCAGCATGGACGCCCGCGGCCTGGCCGCCCACATCGGCCAGCAGCGAGCGCAGGTTGAGGGCCGACTGGTTGACCGCCCGCAGCAGCATGCCGATCTCGTCCACGCGGTTCAGGCTGACGTTGCGCTCGGGGTTGCCCTCCGCGGCCCGCAGGGCCACCCGCAGCACCGTGGCGAGGGGCACCGCGATCTGCGACTCCAGCCAGAGGCATGCGGCAAGTCCGGTCAGCGTCGCGGCGGCGGCGACGCTGCCGAGCGCGGCGCCTCCGAGCCCGGCCAGCGCGCAGGCGCCGACGATGCAGGCGGTGCTGGCGATCGAGCAGCTTCGAATCCGCCACGTGACGGACAGGGTCTGGAGCGCCGACATCCAGCCGAGGACTCCGGTCCGGATCAGCAGTCCCTTGTGCAGCCTGCGTCCGCGCAGCCGGCCCTCGCGGAGATCCCGGTACAGCGGCTCGGCGGCTTCGACCTCGGCGCGCATCGGCTTGGTCCGCACCGACATATAGCCCAGCAGCCGCCCGTCGCGGCGCACCGGCGTCGCGTTGGCACGCACCCAGTAGTGGTCGCCGTTCTTGCGCCGGTTCTTGACCAGCGCCGACCAGGACTCGCCACCCTGCAGCGTGGCCCACATGTCCGCGAAGGCCTGCTTGGGCATGTCGGGATGGCGCACGATGTTGTGCGGCTGTCCGAGGATCTCCTCCCGATCGAAGCCGCACGCTTCGATGAACGCGGCATTGGCGTAGCCGATGTGGCTGCGCGTGTCTGTGACCGACATCAGGGTCGCGTCATCGGGAAAGTCGAACTCTCGTTGAGTCACGGGCGGCGTCTTGTGCATGCATCTGCCTCTTGAGGCTGGGTTGTCGTCTCGGAAATCTCTGCAATGAGCGACGGCGCGCATCGAGGAGCGGTAGAGCATCGCAAGAACGAATCTCGCGTCAGTCGTTGGTCGTGCGCATCGCCGTGAGGATCAGTCCTTGCTCGCATGCTGCCGATCACAGGCGTGCGAGCAGGGCGCTGCGAAAAACCTCGTAGCGCCTGCCTTCGCAGCGGCGTATGCCGCCTTCGTCAGTGAGCGTGCGCAGGCTGCGAGCGATCGTTTCGCGACGGGTTCCGAGCAGTTCGGCCAAGGCGGACTGGCTCGGGAGTTGCACCATGGCGGATTTACCCGCGTCGGCCAGCAAGACCATGATGTAGGCAAGCTGGTTGATGACACCCGACAGGCGCATCGCTTCCGACCAGGCGGCCATCGCGGCAACGTTCTCCAGGACCGCTCCAACCAGGTGGGCGAGCAGCTTTGATCCGCACAGGCTCATATCGCGCAGGGCGACAAGGGGCAGTTCGCAAATGCGGGTCGTCGAGAACGCGAGTCCGGACACCTGGTTCACGCCCCCGAACGCGCCCAGAATCCCGAACGCATGGCCGCGGCTCATGACGCCGATCGGCCGGGCCCGGCCGTCCAGTCCGCGGCGGTAGGCGAAGGCGGTACCTAGCTTGATGATGCGAACAAACCGGGCCGTCTTCCCTTCCTCTACCAGCAGGTCGCCGCGATGCAGGATGCGCTGGCGAATCTGCGGCGCCAGCAAGGAGCGCTCCGCGTCGGGGAGTCTGCCGAAGACGCAGACCTGGCAGACGGCGCAGTCGCTGCAAATGCTGTCACGCGTCGATGTGTTGCTGGGCATATGCGGGCGATGAGGGGGAGGGAGGACATGTGTGAGCAATCATCGGGCTCGGCGGCTGCGCCTGCGACAGCCAGATGTCGCATTCCGCGGGCGGCAATGGCGGGCTGAAGAGGTAACCCTGCAGCTCGTCGCATTGCCGCAGCAGCAGGAACTCTTGCTGCTCCGGGGTTTCCACGCCTTCGGCCGTGACCTGCAAGCCCAGGGCGTGGGCCAGCGCGATGATCGACGAGGCGATCACCCGCCCGCTGCCATCGGCATGCAGGCCGCGCACAAAGCTGCGGTCCACTTTCAGTCGATGCAGCGGAAAGTCGTTCAGATAGGCCAGCGAGGAATAGCCGGTGCCGAAGTCGTCGACCGCGAAGCGCACGCCGAGTTCGCTGACGCTGTGCAGCAAGGCTGCGGCCTGGCGCGGATCCGCCATCAGCGCGGTTTCCGTGATCTCGAGCTCAAGCTGTTCGGGCGGCCATCCGGTCTCGTGAAGCACCCGCTGGACGCAGTCCGAGAAGCCGGGGTCGCGCAGCTGATGGGTCGACACGTTGACGGCCATCGTCAGTCCTTCTGCGCCGGCCGAACGCCAGCGGCTGGCCTGGGCGCAGGCTTCGCGCAACACCCACGCTCCGATCGACACGATCAGGCCGCTTTCCTCGGCCAGGGCGATGAAGACCTCGGGCGACACCTGGCCGCGCGCGGGATGCCGCCAGCGCAGCAGGGCCTCGAAGCCGCTCAGTGCGCCGCTGCTTGCCGCCACGCGCGGCTGGAAGGCGAGCTCGAGCTGGCCGCGCTCGATGGCATGGGCGAGATCGCGCTGCAAGGACAGACGCTCGCGCACCTCCTCGTTCATGCCCTGCTCGAAGAAGCACCAGCCGTTGCGCCCGCGATGCTTGGAGCGGTACATCGCGATGTCCGCATGGGCCAGCAGCTCCTCGGGGCTGTGTCCGTCGGCCGGGAACAGCGTGATGCCGATGCTTGCTCCCACCTTGGTGGTCTGCCCGGCGAGGAGGAACTCGGGCTCCAGCACGCGCAGCACCTTGCCGGCAACGGCGGCGGCGTCGGCCGCCTGGGCGTCGTTGAGCAGCAGCGCGAATTCATCGCCACCCATGCGCGCAAGCAGGTCGCCGGCGCGCAGCGTCCCGCACAGCCGCTGCGCGGCCTGCTGCAGCAGCGCATCGCCATGGCTGTGGCCGAGCGTGTCGTTGACCTGCTTGAAGTTATCGAGATCGATGAACATCAGCGCGAGCGCGCCGCCGTGCCGCTCGGCATGTGCCAGCGCCTTGGCAAGGCTCTGGTAGAAGTGGCGCCGGTTGGGCAGATCGGTCAGCGCGTCGTGCAGCGCTTGCCGCATCAACGACCGTTCGAGCTGGCGGCGTTCGGTCACGTCGCGCACGATGCACAGCGTGCGAGGTGCCTCTTCGCATGTCTGCGGGACCAGCGCGATCTCGACCGGAAACGTCCTGCCGTCCCTGCGGATGGCGGTCAGCGAACCGCCTCGACCCATCTCGCGCGCCTGGGGCCGGGCATGAAAGCGCCTGCGGGCGCGCTCATGCCCGGCACGCAGCTGCGGCGGCAGCAGTGCCTCGACCCGCAGGCCCGACATCGTGGCGATGGGCCAGCCGAACATCGCAGCTGCCGCCGGATTGGCCTGCACGATGGTGCCCCGCTCGTCGACCACCATCAGGCCGTCGGGCGCGCTCTCGAACAGCTGCTGGTAGCGCCTGCGGTCCTGTTCCACCGCCAGCCCGGATGCGACCAGCCTATGCCAGGGGGCCAGGACGCCCTCGCGGAACAACGCCAGGTACACCAGTAGGGCCGCCAGCGCCTTGTACATGTTGCCGAGGAGGTCGCTCGTGGCGGCCTCACGGGGCAGGCTCGATCCCATGCCCAGCACCGTGGCTGCCAGCATCAGCAGGACGAAGGAGGCCTTGCCACGAGGGCTGCGCTTCAGCAGGAGCACCACGACGACGAGGTCGGCAGCGGCCAGGAACAGCTCGACGCCGGCTGCGGCCTGCGCGCCGGAGTAGGACCAGGCTGGCGCGGCGAGGGCCAGCGCGACGGTGGCCGCGATGCCGGCCGCCGTGACAGTCAGACCCGCGCGGAGCGCCAGGATCGAGCCCGGCCGCGCTGGCGCAAGCCCGGCCGCAAACAGCGCAGCGACCGCCGCGCAGTCGGCCCCCAGTCGCAGGACCATTGCCACACGCGCACCTTGGGCGAATGACGAGCGGTCCGGCAGTACGACCAGTTGTCCCGCACCGAGCACGGCCACGGCAAAGAAGGCGAAGCCGGTCAGCACGAAGTTGAGCGGCTGGTCCCGTCGCGTGTTCCAGGTCAGCAGGGAAATCGCCAGCGCGATGCCGGCCGCGGCGATTCTGGCCCCCACGTCCAGACGGGCGAGCAGCTGCGGCGGGATCTCGCGCAGCGGCAGCGCCTGCAGGACCGGCAGCAGCGTCGCGGTCGCGATGGCCAGAACGGCCAGGGCCCAGATCCGCGCACTGATCAGACGCTCCCTTGCCGGCGCGACCGGCTGGGGGCAGGCCCCGTCCCGAACGCTTCGCCAGGGCGGCAGGCGCCCGATCCGCCAAGGGATGCCTCGCCTTGGGGCCGGATCTCGAGCAAGTGGGGTCGCCATGACCTCATCCTCTAGCAGGCGTGGAAAAAAGGGCGTCCGTCGCGGCGCAATTGAGCGATTGCGCACAGTCCTTCGCGGCTTGGGTGCCACAGGGGCGGACGGCGCTTTCGAATGCGCTGCACAGCAGGCCGGAGTGCCGACCATGGCCGCAGACCGGCAGCGATCAATGCCCGCGCAACAAGCTGGCCGCAGGGCCGCACCACTCGGCGCCGTCAGCGCCGGCCAAGGCGGCCAGGCCGCGCACCGGTGGCCGGCTGGCCGGCCGACCCCGCCTCAGGCATCGCCCATGGACGCGGGGCCGCGCAGTTCCACGTCGTAGCGGAACGGGAACTGGCCCAGGACCCGGCGCGCGGCGCCGGCGTCCAGGCCGTTGGCCAGCTCGACCTCGATGCGGATGCCGAGCTGCGGGTCGTTGAGCACCGCGAGCCGGGCGGGCGCGGCTCCAGCCTCCTGCAGGGCCATGTGCAGGGCATCGGCGATCTCGCGTTGCCTGAGTTCGGGCTTGAAGATCTTGCCGACGCTGGTCAGCGGCATCAGCGCGATCACGCGGATCGCCTTCGGCATCGCGGCGCGCTCGGTGATTTGCTCGCGGGCAAAGGACAGCAACTCGTCCTCGGTCGCCAGGGCGCCCGTCTTGAGCTGTACGTAGGCCACCGGCAGTTCGCCCGCATGCACATCGGGGCGGCCGACCGCGGCGGCCAGCTGCACGGCGGGGTGCCGGTGCAGCGGGCCTTCAATGCTCGCAGGGTCGATATTGTGGCCGCCGCGGATGATGAGTTCCTTGCGGCGCCCCGTCAGGAAGAAGTATCCCTCGGCATCCTGGCGTCCCAGGTCCCCGGTGTTGAGCCAGCGCCGGTCGTCACCGCAGTCCACCCAAAGATCCCGGTTGTGTTCCGGCACCTTGTAGCCGCTGAACACATTGGGGCCGCTGATCAGCAGCAGGCCGACCTCGCCGACCTCGCAGTCGCGCAGGTAGGCGCCGGCCCCGTTCAGCACCACCGCCTTCATCGCCTGCCCGGGCAGGCGGATGCCGATCGAGCCGAGGCGGCGCTCGCCCTGCGGCGGGTTGCAGCTGCTGACGCAGGTGGCCTCGGTGAGGCCGTAGCCCTCCAGGATCTTCAGCCCGGTGCGCTGTTCGAAACCGCGCATCAGCTCCACCGGCATCGGCGCGGCGCCGCACAGCCCGTACTGCAGCGAACTCAGGTCGCGTCCCTCCATGGGCTGCTGCAGCAGTGCGGCATAGAGCGTCGGCACGGCGCTGAAGAAGTTGATCCGATGCCGCTCGACCAGCTCCCAGAAGCGGCCGACGACCGCAGTGTCGCGGTAGCCTTGGGGGCTGCCGAGGATCACATGGGCGCCGCGCGAGAAGGGCAGCAGGCCGGTCACCAGCACGGCGTTGACATGGAACAGCGGCAGGCCGCAGAAGATGTTGCGGCCGGGGCCGATGCCATCGCCCAACAGCTGGGCCGTGCTCCAGGCATTGGCCACCTCGTTGCCATGCGAGCGCATCGCGATCTTGGGCGCGCCGGTCGTGCCGCCGGTGCAGAAATAGGACGAGAGCTCGCCGGGCTCGATCTGGCGGCCGCTGAGCAGACGATCAGTGGGCTGGCGCTGCAGGCCGCTGGCGAAGTCCAGGACGCCGATCCGTTGCGGCAGCGCGGCGCTTGCGGCCTCCAGGGATTCGGCCGGCACCGCGCCGGCCGGGGCCAGTAGCAGGATCCGCTCGAGCGAGGCCACCTTGCCGAGCACGGGCTCCAGCTTGCGCCAGAGTTCCGTTCCCGGTGCCAGCGTCACCAGCACCTTGGCCTGGCCGGCGTTCATCAGATCGGCGATCGCCGCTGCCTCCAGCAGCGGATTGATCGGGAACACGATGCCGCTGGCCTGGCCGCCCCAGATCACCAGATGCGTCTGCGGCAGATTGGGCAGCACGAAGGCGACCACGTCGCCGGGGCCGACGCCCAGTTCGTGCATGAGGTTGGCGCTTGCATTGATGCCTGCCAGCAGGTCCGCGTAGCTCCAGACCTGCGCGTGCTCATGGTCGTCCACCCGCGGGAAGAAGGACAGGGCCGGCGTTGCGGGGTGTGCGGTCGCGGCGGCATGGATCATGGCGTAGCTGCTCTTGGGCAGCGCGGGGGCTGGCTCGCCCTCGAGGGCGAGCACATCGGCCAGGCAGGAGATTGCTTGCATGATTTTCCCGTTGATGTTGGCTGCCCCTCAGGGCAGCAGGACGGCACGCCCGGGGCGGCCGGCTCGCACATGCTCGAAGGCGGTGTTGGCCTGGTCCAGCGGCAGGGTAAGCCCGACCGGCAGCGCGATGCAGCGCTCCCGCAGACCCTGGGCCAGCGCCTCCAAGGCCTCGCGGTCGGGCTTGAAGACGGTCCAGGCATAGCGTGCCTGGGGCGCCCGTGCGCTCACCCTGGCGCGCGCGCCGCGCCAGTCGCGGCGGCTGGCCCAGGCGCCGCTCAGCCAGCCAAGTCGGTCGAAGTTGGCGAGCAAGGGGTGAACGGTTGTCGCCTGGCCCAGGGCCTGGGGCCCGAGTCGCCGCGTGAGCGCCGCGTCGTCATCCCAGCTGCCGAAGTTCAGCACGGCATCGAAGTCGGCAGGCAGCGCGTCGATACAGCCCGGGCTACGCTCGACGGCCACCTCGGCTCCCAGATCCAGAGCGGCCCGGCTCTGGCCCCGGCCGCAGATCGCGCTGACCCGGCTGCCCCAGGGCACCAGCACCTGCAGAGCCAGCCGGCCGAGGGCGCCGTTGGCACCGTTGATCAGCACCCTGGCCTCACGCGCGCTGGACTGCCCCAGCCCGACGGCGCGCAGCGCGAGCCACAGCGTGACGAAGGAGTAGGGCAGCACGGCAAGTTCCTTCGGATCGGCATGCTGGTCAGCGGCAATCAGCTGGCTCTCGGGGACGACGACGTGCGATGCATGGGCACCACCGGCGCGACCGGTGGCGAGCAGGCCCAGCACGCTTTGACCAGGTCGGAGGTGCGTGACGCCGGGGCCGACGGCCTGCACCCGTCCGGCCAGGTCGTTGCCGAGGACGAGGGGGTAGCGTGCGGCGCCCTTGAACGACAGCAGGCGCCGGCCGTAGCCGCCCGCACGTTTGGCGTCGATCGGGTTCACCGAGGTCGCCAACACCCGCACCAGCACCTCGCCGGCGCCGGGCCGTGGCAGATCGACGCTGCGCAGGTCGAATTGGGGCGGGGTGGCCGCCGTCTTGCATACAAGTTCAAGCCGCATTGGGGATGGTCGTGATGTTGTGGGTGTTGCCCGGCGAGGGCGGCGAGATGAGGTCCAGGGCTCGACGCAGCAGTGCTTCTCCGCGCTCGGCCGGACCTTCGGCGAGAACGCAGCGGTCGGGTCTGACGATGGCGATCCAACCGAGCGGAACCCGACGCGGCAGCAATGCCTCGTCGAGCGCTTCGAACCTGCGTTGTGGCGGCGCGAGATGCTGGGCCTGGGAGCGCTGACACCATTGCCAGGAGAGGCCACCTGCGGCCTGCCAGCGCTGCATCAGTTCGGCGGGCATGCCGGCGGCCGGATCGATGCCGAAACCGATTAGCGCCCATTGCGCGCCCAGCGCGTCATCGCTGAGGACGGGACCGCCGCCGGTGGCGGACCGGACCCAGCCTTGTGGCAGCATGGCCCCGGCACGCAGCCGCTCGCTGCCTCGTTCGCGCCAGAACAGGCCCTCGTCGAAGGTGTTCTGCGGCTTGACCTTGAGGTCTTCGAACAGCGCCCGGCCGGCCGGCAGCAGCCGCAGCAGGCTCATCAGGCCGTGGATGGCAAAGGCGGCCGCGCGGTTCTGCGGCATCACCAGGGCGCCCAGCATCAGCGCCAGACGGATGATCTTCCTGGCGTGGGGGCGGCGCTCGGTGTCATAGCTGTCGAGCACGCGCTCGCTGGCCTGGCCGCGCAGTACCCAGGCCAGCTTCCAGGCTAGATTGGCTGCGTCGCGCAGGCCGGCGACCAGACCCTGGCCCGCGAACGGCGGCGTGATATGGGCCGCATCGCCCGCCAGGAAGCAGCGGCCCTTGGAGAAACGCCTGGCCTCGCGCGCATGGAAGCGGTAGACCGCCGTGCGCTCGATGCGGATGCGCTGGCTGTCGCACCAGGGCGCGAGCAGGCGCCGCACCGACTCGGGCTTCTCCATGTCCTCGGCCTTCTCGCCGGGGCGCAGCATGAATTCCCAGCGCTGCCGTCCGCCAGGCGCCACCATGCGGGGCGTGGGGCGCTGCGGGTCGCAGACGAACTCGACATGGTCGATCGGGGCCGGCACGTCGAAAGCGTCGACGATCAGCCAGTCCTGCTGGAAGGTCCGGCCTTCGAAATCCAGCCCCAGCGAGCGGCGTACCAACGAGTTAGCGCCGTCCACGCCGACCAGGTAGCGGGCGCGCACCTGGGTCAACCGGCCGGAGGCATCCTTCAGCCCGGCCTGCACGGCGTGGCCGTCATCGACGAAGCTCTCCAGCTCGACGCCCAGCCGAACCTCGACACCGGGGTACTGCGCCAGCTTGTCGCGAAGAAGGCGTTCGAGTTCGGGCTGGAAGAAAGTGACCAGCGCCGGGTGGCCGTCAATGATGCCGGCGCTGTTGATGCGGGCGAAGCGGCCGAACAGCGGCGAGCGGTACTGCACCTGCGGAATGGCGACGGTCTCGAACTCGCCATCGCGCACGCCGGCCATCTGCAGGATGCGCAGAGCCTCGTTGTCGAGCGCGATGGCGCGCGGCTTCTCGAAGATGGCCTGGGCCTTGTCGATGGCAAGCACGCGCACGCCGTAGCGGCCGAGCAGATTGGCCAGCGCGGCGCCGACCGGGCCTAGGCCGACCAGCAGCACGTCGGTGTCAAAGGCTGCCGGCGCCTGCGAGCTTTGCTGCGATGTGTTCATGGTGCGGTGATGCGGGTGGTCTGCTCGCCCAAATCAATCAGCCCATCGTCGGTGCGGATCGTGGCCTGGATGCGGTCGCCGGGACGCAGATAGGCGGGATTGCTCAAGCCCTTGCGGATGAAGATCCGCCATTTGCCCGCCTCGCTGAGCAGATGCTTGAGGACAAACATTGCCAGCTTGCCGGGCGCGCGCGCGGCGCAGCCGGCCGGCGTGCCGGTGGCGATCAGGTCACCGGCATGCAGGTCGTGCATCGCGGCGAGTTCGGTCAGCGTGGCCGCAGGCCCATGGATCATGTCGGTGCAATAGGCGTCCTGGCGGACCTGGCCGTTGACGGCGAGCCGCATGTGCAGCTCCGGCCAGCGTGTCCACTCCTGCGGCGTCAGCAGCACCAGGCCCGGCCCCACGGGGCCGAAGCCGCGGTAGCTCTTGCCCTTGTAGAACTGCCCCTGCGGCAACTGCACGTCGCGGGCCGACAGGTCGTTGACGATGGTGATGCCGGCCAGCCATTGCGGCAGGTCCTCGGGCCCGACCTTGGCTCCGGCGGGCAGGGGCCGGCGCAGCACTAGGCCGAGCTCGATCTCATAGTCCAGCAACTGCACATGGGCGGGGCGCACCACCGGCGCATCGGCCGCCGTGATGCAGGAGGGAGCCTTAGTGAAAAGGGTGTTGAAGGGGAAGTTCTCGAGGCGCAGACCGGATTCGGCGATGTGGCTGCGGTAGTTGACGCCCTGGCAGATGAACTGCTGGCGCTCGGTGATCGGCGCCAGCAGCTGGACCTGGTCGAGGGGAATCGTGGCGCTGTCGGCCTGGGTCGACCAGATCAGATCCCAGCAGCTTTCCAGCAGTTCGCCGGTGCTGCTGGCGTCGCTGGCCAAGGGGGCGATGGAGCGGCCGAACAGGACGCCCCAGTGGGGCGTGGCTTGCTGGGCATAGCGGACAAGAGTGCGTGGCATGGTCGGAAGTTGTTAGAGCCAGGGGCGTGCCGGCGCATCGAGCGCGGCACTCAGGAGCTTCAGGCGCTCGGGCGTGATGGCCTTGCGGCGGATCAGCTTCAGCAGGCGCACAAGCGTGGGGAGGTTCTTCTGCGGCTTCATCGACGCCGGGGCATCGGCACCCCAGGCCCAGATGCCGCCGAAATCAAGCGGCGAGTAACAGGGCTCGACCTCGGTCGTGAACACGTCGCCATCGGTGTAATGCTCGTACTCGAAGCCCTCGGGGTCGTGCCAGTAGTCGAACAGCTGGCTGCCCAGCAGATGGCGGCCGATGCCCCACATATGGCGATGGCCCTGGGCGCGCAGCACCTGCTGGCCCTGGCCCAGGGCGTCAAGATCCAGCACCTCGTAGGCGCTGTGCTCGTACTTCTCCTCGATGGCACCGACGATCACCAGCGTGTGGTGGTCGGCCGGCTGGTCGCCAAGGTCGAGCCGGCAAAACGCCAAGTTGGGGCTGCCGTCCGGCAGATATTGCACATCGGTCGGTATCAGGCCAAGCACCCGGAAGTACCACCGGGCCATGCCCGTGAAGTCCACGGTCTGCAGCACCACATGGCCCAGCCGCACGACGTGCGCGGGCTCGATCGGCGTGCGCACGGTGTGGTTCACACGCGGCGTCCGGTCGGCGGTGTTGGTCATCGCCGTCACCGACGGCCGCAGCGGCAGGGGCTCGACGTGGTCCTGCTGCTGCAGCAGCCAGACGCTGCGGCCGCTGGGATCCCGCAGCTCGATCCCCCGGCCGCCGGCGGGCAGCTGCAGGGGCGACAGCCATTGCGCTCCGAACTCCTGGACGTAGCGGTGGAGATCGGTCTCGTCCGACATCAGGAAGGCCGGGCCGACGAAACGGTCCTCGTGCCCGGTTTCGGCGATGGCAATGCAGGGCGCGCTGCCGGTGCCGCGTGCCACCAGGCGCTGCGGTGTGGCGCAAACGATGTGAAAGCCGAAGTCGCGCCAGAAGCGCTCGGTGCCGGTCAGGTCGCGCTTTTCCCAGCGCAGAAAAGCCAGTTCGGTGGCGCGCCCGAGGGCGGGCGGCCGTTGCAAGGTCTGAACGCCGGGCGGAACGCGGCTTTCGGGATAGGCCTCGGGTTGCCGGAGTACGGCACGATGAGCAGTCACGGGAAACTCTCTTCAGAAACGGTGGTGATAGCCGAGCAGCAGCATCTGGACCTTGCTTGTCAGATTTGTGCCGGTGCTGGGGCCGGTGCCTGTCAACGTCGTGCGGGGGTTCAGCTCGTAGCCCAGGTTGATCTCGCCATTCGGGTCGAGCTGCCAGCTGGCGCCGAGGCTGAAGGCGCGCCGATTGATCGATGGCACCAGCAGGTTCTGCACGGTCCGGGAACTGTCGATCTGGCCGCTGTTGCGGCTGAAGCCGGCCCGCAGGGTCCAGCGTTCGTCGAGCTGCCAGGCCGCGCCGAGGCGCAGGACCGGCTGGTTTTTCCAGGCGAAACCGTTCGGATCCTTCATCGCCTTGATATCGCCCCAGAGGATGCGCAGCCAGTCGGCGGCCAGCGTCAGGCGCTCGCTTGCGGCCCAGGCAACGCCGACACCGTACTGTGCGGGCACGTCCAGGCGGCCGGCGCTGTAGGCCAGCAGGTCCTGCTCGTAGCCCTTGAGCTTGCCCATGTGGGTGCGCGACTTGAGGCTGATGCCGAGGGTCCAGTCCTCTGTCGCCTTCCACAGCAGGCCGGCGCGCAGGCCGGCGCCGGTCGCCGTTTGCTTGCCGTGGCTTGGCACCGGGGCGAGCCCGCCGGGGACCGGCGCCGGCACGACCACGCCGTCGGCCTCGAACTGCTGCACGGCGACATTGAGGCCCAGGCCGAGCGAGAGTCCTGGGCTGGGTGTCCAGGCGAAGGCCGGAATCAGTTCCGCCACACGCAGCGTGGTCTTGGCCTTGCCCGCGCCCGGCACGGGCAGCGCCTGTTGGCCATAGTCCGAGCCCGCACCGCTGCCGGCGATGCTGAGCCCCAGGGTCCAGGCGCTGTTCAAGCGCCAGTTGAAGCCGCCTTCGGGCGCCAGCTCGGTCTGCTGGTTGCCCAGTCTGTTGCCGGGCAGCACATAGTCGGCCGACGAGCGACCGTTGAACACCTGGGCGCCCAGGGTCGCTGAAGACGGCAGGAAGCCCAGGCCGGCGGGATTGTTCGCCGCCGCCTCGGCGTCCAGCGGCAGCGCGATGGAGGCGCCGCCCATCGACGCGTTCTTGACGCCGTAGCCGCCGGGCTGGGCGCCGTTGATCGCCATGACGGCGCCATGGAATACCAGAGCCGCGGCTGGGACGGCGAGTTGCTTCAGCCTGGAAGGTGCGTGCATGTTGTCTCCTGTCAAGTTGCCGGTAATCGTTTTGATTTTTCGGCATCATAATGACATTAATGTCATCATGACAAGGGTGTCGTTTTCATCAGGCCGGGCTGGCACAATCTCCCCATGGAGACCGAAGACCATCGACAGCGGGTCGCCGCCGAGCGACGTGAGCGGATGCGGGCCAGGTTGCTCGCCAGCGCAATGAAACTGGTGGCCGAGAAAGGCCCGGCGGCGATGTCGATCGACGACGTCATTTCCGCCGCCCAGGTGTCGCGCGGCACCTTCTACAAATACTTCACCTCACCGGAGGCACTGGTACGCGAACTGGCCGTCGATGTCGCCAACGAGCTGATCCGCATGGCCGAGCCCGTCGTTCAGCGTCACGACGATCCGGCAGAGCGGGTGTCCTGCGGCATGCGGCTGGTGGCTCGACTGGCGTTGGACCATCCGCTGGCCGCCAGCTTTCTGGTCCGGCTGGGCTGGCCCGACGTGCGCGGCCCGACCGTCCTGCTCGACTTCGTCGAGCGCGATCTCCGGGAGGGATTGCGGCGCGGTCGATTCACGCCGATGCCCATCGCGCTGGCGCTGAACATCGTCGCCGGCGCCGTCATCGGCGCAGCGAACTGCATGCTCAAGCCCGGCTGCGAGCCGGATTTCGCCGAGCAGAGCGCGGCCGCAGCCTTGCGAGGGCTGGGGATGGGTGCCGAGGAGGCGTGGCGCATCGCAACGCTTCAGCTGGCATCGACGGAGACCAGTGTCCGGGGCTTGCTCTCGGAAGTCTTGCCCCCAAAGTGACCCCCAAAAGAGGGCAGGAAGCAATGGGATCTTGAGGGGAAGCTTGAGACGTTGGTTGGAGCCTGGAGAAGACCATTTCCCCTTGAAACGAACGAAAGAAGGCCGTCTCTGGGACGGCCTTGGATTTCCTGAGAAGTGTGTTTTGGCGGAGAGGGCGGGAATCTAGACCGCTCCGCAGAAAATGTATCCAAGATCCTTGTAAATCAACGACCTACAAAGGCACTGCTGGATTTCGAAGCTTAGAAAATGGACGTCAGCCATGGACGTCCATGTGGATGCGCCAGTCTCGCAGTCGCAGTGTTTTGGGCAACGAAAGTGACCGCTTGTTCGGTTTCGTCGACAAACGCAGTGATGACCCGATGTATCCGCTGGCCGCAGTCCCTTGCGGTACTCCTGATGATTCGAATCCCTGTTTCACATCCACAAGCGCGATTGGGGCGTTCAACTTGGCGATGAAGCCGCGATGAGGGTGCCGGGCGATGCGGAGCAGGGCGGCCGATGTTTTGGGGCTTGGGCGACTCAACCCCGCGCAAGCCCAAGCACCTCCTCCAGTCGGCCTCGGCTTGCCGCGCGCAGTTTCGACAAACCGAGTTCGCGCGCCATCGCAATCAGGGCCTCCTCGCCAGTCTTGCCGCCTGCGAGAACCCAGCGCGCGAGCGACACCAACTCCTGTTCGCAGATTTCCTCCACGCCGCGCGTCCCTTCATCGTCGCCGGGCCACCTGAAGGCGAACTCGGCCCCTGCGGCCGTGCCCGCCGGCCAGTAGTAGGTCCCGCCCGGCTCTTCGGTGCCGGCATACCGACGCTGCGCGAGTTGCTCCACCCGCTCCTGAATCCGGCTGCCGGTACGCTGGAATCCGTGCGCCCTCGCGATGCGCCGCGCGAGCACCTGGTCCAGCACCGGACCTTCATGGGCGACGACCCAGTCGATCATGACGCCGAGTACAGGGTCATAGGCTGGTTCATAGAACTGTTCCGCCGCGACGCTGCCCGGCGGCACCGCGTCGACGGGCTTTGACACATGGAAGAGACGCTTCTCCGCGCGGTCGTTAATACCCAGTTCCGCTGCCGTCTGGGACAGCGCCGCATGTGCGTAGGCGGGCGCTGTCTCTCGCTGCGCCTGCACCTTGGCGGTGCCGCCCGGCTCTTGCGGATGGGCGGCGGCAAGGGCGATGGCCAGCGTCGCCTCGGCCATGGCTGCCGCGTTCGGAGCGAGTTCTTCGGGTGCTGATCCGGCGTGATCGTCAACCCGCTCGATAGTGGGCTCGGTCGCGCGCCGCTCGCGTTCCGCCGCCAGCAGTTCGCTCAGTTGCTGATGCACCCGCTCCAAGGTGCCGCCGGGGTCGACCCACCAACCGGTCGACCAGATGCGCAGGATCTGCCAGCCCAGGCCACGCAAGACCTGTTCCCGCAGCTTGTCGCGGTCGCGCGCGGTGGCGGACCGGTGATAGGTTGCCCCGTCGCACTCGACGCCGGCCAGGTAGCGTCCGGCGAAGTCCGGATGCACCACGCCGAGATCGATGCGGAAGGATGAGGCGCCGATCTGTGTGTGCACCTGCCAGCCCTTGCGGCCCAGCGCCGCGGCCACGCCTGCCTCGAAGGGGCTGTCGAAGTCACCTCGGCTGCCCAAGTGGGCCTCCGCCAATGCCCGTGGCCCGCGCTCCGCGAACTCCAGGAAATGCTTGAGGTCACGCACGCCGTTGGCCTTGGTGCGCGACAGGTCCATCTGCTCGCCCCTCAGGCTGGAGAAAACGCGCAACTCATGCCGGGCCCGCGTGACCGCCACGTTCAGTCGCCGCTCACCGCCGTCCCGGTTCAGCGGCCCGAAGTTCATCGACAGCGCGCCCGCCATGTCCGGCCCATAGGTGATGGAGAAGTACATGATGTCGCGCTCGTCGCCTTGCACGCTTTCCAGGTTCTTGACGAACACCGGCTCCAGTTCGACCTCCGAGAAGAAGGGTTCCAGCCCCGGATCCTTGCGGCGTTCATCGTCGAGCAGATCCTCGATCAGCCCCTGTTGCTCGGAATTGAAGGTCACCACGCCGATGGTCAGGCCGGATTGTCGGAAGGCCGGCGACTTCAGCCGCGCCACCAGGTCGGCCACCAGCGCGTGCGCCTCCGGCTTGTTGATGCGGGCACCGCCCTTCTCGTACTGCCCCTTCACCGGATGGAAGCTCACGGCGCGGTCGTCCGTCACCGGCGAGGGAAAGGTGACCAGGCCGCCGTCGTAGTAGCGATGGTTGCTGAAGGCGATCAGGCTCTCGTGCCGCGAGCGGTAGTGCCATGAAAGATGGCGCGTGGGCAGGCTGGCGCCGAGGCATTCGTCCAGGATGCTTTCCAGATCGCTTTCGACATCTTCCGAATCGCCCTCGGACGAGTCCGCGCGATCAAAGAAATTGGTCGGTGGCAACTGCTTGGGGTCGCCCACCATCACGACCTGCTTGCCGCGCGCCATCGCGCCGATGGCGTCCCATACCGTAATCTGGGAGGCCTCGTCGAAGACGACGAGGTCAAAGCTGCTGGCGTCGGCCGACAGGTACTGTGCGATCGACAAGGGGCTCATCAACAGGCAAGGTGTGAGCCGCAGCACAACCGAGGGAATCTCCTCAAGCAACTGCCGCAAGGGCAGGTGCTGGCGCTTCTTCGTGATCTCGCGGCGCAGCACCCCCCATTCACTGTTGCGCTGCAGGCCGTCCACGGAAGGCAGGTCGGCGCAGAGCTTGGCGCGTATCCACTGCCGGGTGACCGCCGTGAACTCCTCGTCCAGGGCGCGAAACTCGCTGATGCGCCGTTCATGCTCGGCGGAGACGAAGCGCTTGAGCACCTCGTCCTCGTCCACCGCGACGGCCAGCCACCAGCGCGCGTAGTTCACGTCAAAAGCTGCCGGAGCTTCTGCCGGTGCGATGCCGCCTGCCTCGATGGCGCCGACCAAGGCTGCCAGGCCGGCGTCGCGGGCAGCCAACTGGGCGTTGCGCCAGGCGCACCAGGCATGCAGACCGGTCTGGGCCGCAACCAGCCGCCGGGCCGCATCGGCCAGCGCTGCAGGTTCCAAGTTTGCGAACTGGCGCCTCAGCTCATCCGTCTGAGCAGCCTGGTGACTGAATGCATCAACGGCGGCATGCAGATCCGGCAGCCTTGCCAGGACTTGCTGGCAGGCCCGACCGATGCTGCCAGTCTCGCCCAGCTCCTGTGTGCGCTCGGCCAGCACGCGCAGCAGGGCCAGGCGTGCCGCCTCGGCCGCCGCCGCCGGCAGGCCCAGCCCGGCCAGGCCGGCCTGCAGCGACGAATGAAAACGCAAGGCGCGTGCCACGACCTCAGCATCGGTGTCCAGGCCGGCCCACACGCCAGGGCAGTGCGCCGCGATGGCGGCAAGCCCGGACAAGCGGCCCTCTAGGCCGGCGCGGTCCCGAAGTCGCTGGTGTTCCAGTTGCAGCCGGGCGCCGCAACGGCCCTCGGCCACGGCTGGATGATCGGCTTGAGGCACCCCGCGTGCCATCAGGGATCGGCGCTCCTGTTCGAAGACCAGCGCGGCGCGGAGCAATTCATGGTCGGTTTCCTCGCCGCGCCAGAGGCCATCGCTGGCCGCAAGCAGCGGGGCGCAGTCGGCCAGGCGCTGATCCAGATCCAGCAAATTCTGCAGCCGCTTGACCTCGACCGCCCAACGCTCGCCGCACAGGCCCTCGGCGGCCGCTGCTAATCCGTCCATCGCATAGGGGCGCCCCGCACGGGCCGCCAGAAGCGCCGCATTGGCGCGCAGCGCGCTGCGCGCATGGTCGGTCCGGGTTTTGACTCCGGCCCAGAGGCCCTCGGCGGCCGCGCCGGGGTTGAGCTGGCCAACGTCCTCACGCAAGCTCCTGATGCGGACCAGCGCGGCCAGATCTTCGGCCACGCGGGGCTCTCCGGTGCCTTCGATCACCGCTTCCAGCGCAGCCCGCACCTTGCGCTTGCCCAGCCAGGACAGGGGCCAGATGGACTTCTCGGCCTTGGCCCATTCGCGCTGCAGCTGCGACACATTGAGCTGCGCGACGCCCGAGCCGTACTTCACCGACAAGCCCTCGCGCAGCGCCGTCATCTCCTCGATCCATTGCACGCCACGCTCGATTTCGTCGCTGACCACTGCGGGCCAGGTCGCTCCGAGTTCGCCATGCAGATGCCGGCGTTTCTGCAGCAGATCCAGGGCCTGCACCAGCTGCGATTGCAGTTCGGTAGTCCAGGGTACGCTCATCTGCGCAGAGAGCTGCCGATGCTCCACCAGCAGATCCACGCCGGCCTTGAGTTCAGCACAGAGCATGTCGCTTTGCGGCAGCGCGCAGAAGCTCCAGGCCTCGCCCCTTGCATGAGGCAAGGCCTTGGCCAGCACGCCCAGGGACGAGCGGGCCTGGCGGGGCAGGGCGGGGAGGGGGATGCCCAGCTGTTCGCAGATCTGGCGAGTGGCCGCCATGAAGGCCTCGCTGGCTTCATGCAGCGCCTGCGCGGACTGCACCACGTCCTGTTGCCAGCGGGCCGACCAGTCGGTCTGGTGTACGGGCGCCAGCGGGCCGGAAAGCAGATGCTGCGCCCCCACCGCCGTGGCGTTGACCTGCAGACGACCAGCCAACTCACGCAGGCCGGCCAGCCCGGCTTCGTCATGCGCCTGCGGCGAGGGCCACGAGAATCGCAGATCCGGCATGGCAGTGCCGCCGGCGACGCTGCCGATGGCGCGGTAGACCGTCAGGCCATTGCCGTGACGGCGATGCAGTCGCTCGACATAGGTCGAAAGCTGCTCGCGCACGCGGCCGAGCTGCTCAGCCTTGGCGGCCCAGGCGGCAGCATCGACCTCGCCGCGGGTTTCCCAGGTTCTCTGCAGCTGGCTCAGCACATCGAGCTTGCGGGTTTTGTTGGAGTGGAGTTCGAGACAGAACTCGCCCAGTCCGACCTCGCGCAGCCGCCGGTAGACCACATCCAGCGCGGCGATCTTCTCGGCCACGAAGAGCACGCGCTTGCCTTCGGCCAGGCATTGGGCGATCAGGTTGGCAATGGTCTGGCTCTTGCCGGTGCCGGGCGGGCCGATCAGCACGAAGTCCTTGCCCCTGGCGGCCGCCATCACCGCCGAGAGCTGGGAAGAATCGGCGGGCAGCGGGCTGAAGACCTGCTGAGGCGTGTAGTCCGCATCGAGCCGGCGAGCGTCCGGGAATGGCATGGTGGACGGGTAGGGCTCGCGTGGCGTGTCGAGCAGATGGGCGACGACGGGCGACTTGCGCAGATCCTCGGTACGTTCGGCCAAGTCCTTCCACATCAGGTACTTGGCGAAAGAGAACATCGACAGGACGACTTCTTCGCTGACTTCCCAGCCGCGGATGTCCTTGATAGCGAAGCGCACGCGCTTCCAGATGCCAGCGATGTCCAGCCCGGCCTCATCGCGCGGCAGGTCCCCGAGGGGAATGCCGAGCTCCAGTTCGAAGTCCTGGCGCAGCATCTCCACCAGGGTGGGATTGAAGCGCGGTTCATCGTCGTAGGCCTGCACGGAAAATCCCGAGCGAGCGCTCTTGCGGCTCAGCGAGACCGGCAGCAGGATCAGCGGCGCCTTGATGCGGACATCGGGCTTGTCGGGGCGCGTCCAGATCAGGAAACCGAGCGCGAGGAACAAGGTGTTGGCCCCGCCTTCCTGTAGCGCGTTGCGCGCGCCGCGATAGAGCTCGACCATGCGGTTGTCGAGCTCCTGCTCCTCCAGGCGGATGTAGACCTCGCGGCGCTGCAGCGCATCGGCCGCGTGGGCGCGGCGCAGGTCTTCCAGACTGCGGGCCTCGTGCAGCTGCTGGCTGCGCGGGTCGCGGCCTTGCATCAGTTCTGCGCTTGGCAGCAGCTTGAGCGTCTGACCCTCCGCCAGTGCATCTTCCAGAGCCGGGGCGGCCACCTCCAGCAGCAGGGACTTCCTGCCTGGCTTGAAGTTGAGCAGCGCGTTGCGCAGTGACAAATCCAGCAGCCTGCGCTGCCAGCGGATCAGCCTGTCCTTGGGGTCCAGATCGGCCGCAGGAGCATCGATTGCCATCTCATCGGGCAACTCGGGGGCGTTCTCGAAGAGGGCCGCAGCCTTGGGCGCCTCGGCTTGATGCGCCGCTTGGTGAGTGATCGTCTGTGCAAGTGCCAAGGGCTTGATGCGTGATCGGCGCGCGCGCTTCACATCGACCGCCAGCTCAAACTTGTCGTCCTCGTCTTCCGACAGCTGGCGAGTGGCGTGAGCTATGGCTTGACTGAAGCCGACCGGCTGCCCCTGGGCCGTCAGCGTGGTCTCGAAGACCAGCAGTTCCTGCAGCTTCAATCGCTTGCGCAGCGCCGTGATGTCATCGATCACCGCCGTGGAGAATTCTTCGTCGCGCAGCCACAGTCCGACAAAGGCATGGCCGCGGGTGAAGATCAGCAGCGGATTGAGATTCGCCTGCTCCAGGCAGGCGGCGAACAGCAGCGTGAGGTCCAGACACGTGCCCAGGCCGGCATCGATCACCTGCCCGGGGCCGCGAACCTTCTGACCGCTGTGTTCGAAGCTGGCGGGCGGCAAGGCGTAGTGGAGCCCACGTTGCAGCACGGCCGTCCAGATGCCGGACGCCAGCTCCCATGCACGCTTGGCACCGTGGGTGTAGCCATCGATGGAGCCCGACTTGCCCCCCGCCTGCAGCGCCTGCGCAGCGCCCTTGAGCAGGTGATCCACCGCCGGGTCGTTGGGCTGAACGAAGGCCGCCACCATCTCGGGCACATGGCCGATGCCGCCCCACTGATTGCGTGCAAGAAGCTCCAGCACGCGCTCATGCCGCGCTATCACGACCTCGGGCGCCTGGCGGCTGCGCAGTTCGAAATGCAAGGTGGCGGGTTCCGCCTCCGTCAGACGGGAAAGCAGGGCCCCGTCCAGTTGCACATCCAGATCGGTGAGGTGGTAGGTCGCACCTGCCGCCACGGCATCCAGGTTCCAAACGCGAGGCTTTAGGAACGCAGGTTCTGAGCTGACGCTGACGGTCAGCTCAGCGAGCTTGTCCGCGGTCTCATTGACGATGGCCAGCTCGTGCAGGGCAGGCACCGCATTCTGGAAATCGGCGAGATTGAGCCTGGCCGAGGTGGCGGCTTGCAGGCGAACCACCGGCAGGGGCTCGCGCGGCGCGGCACGGGCACCATCGGTTGCGTCGGCGTCTTCCGGGCGACGGGTGTCCTCATCATTCATGCGCATCCTCCCTGATGGCCGTTGTCGACCTGTTTGTGGCGCTTCAGGGGTTGTATGTTGATTCCCGCGCAATCCTGACCCACCGTTTCCATCCAATCTTGACCCACCCTTGTTAGTGCCTCTGGGGCTCAG
>NZ_JBWKPM010000014.1:0-119363 GCF_059418245.1 Roseateles sp. GW821-FHT09B06
GTACCCCAGCGCCACCAGCGCATACATGCTGCCCAGCACCAAGCCATTGATGATTTGCTGGAAAAAGATTTCCATAGACCCTCTGCAATTTGCGACGGATGGCCGTCTCCTGGGTGGGTACCGTTTGCAAGCGATATGCCAAAAACGGATTTCCGCGGGTAATCACCGAGGTTTGACCCCGAAAAGCGGCGCGATTCACCGAAATGACACCTCCATGCACCAGGGATCGGCACCCGACAGGGCGGAAATCCACACTCCGCCCCGCCGGATGGTGCGGCTTTCCGCATTGCCATGAAAGCCGGCCCGCCGGGCGCGACAGGCGGCGGCACATTGGGCACACTGCGCGGCATTCATCATGATCGACCGCTTCCTCCTCGACGCACTCAAGGCCCGGCTGACCCGCCGCCTGAGCCGCCCCAGCTTCTTCATCTACGCGACCGCCGGCCTGATGGTGCTGGGCATGCTCGTCGGCCAGCGCCTCAGCGAGAACGCCGGCATGGCCCATCTGGAGGCGCTGGCCAACGAGCGCCTGGAGCTCTACGCCTCCAATCTGGAGGCCGAGCTGGGCCGGCACGCCTACCTGCCCAGCCTGCTGGCCATCGACGAGCAGGTGCTGGCGCTGCTGAGCCAGCCGCAGGATGCGGCGCTGCGCCGGCGCGTGGCGCAGGACCTGGCGCGCATCAATGTGCGGGCCGGCACCATGCAGATCCTGGTGGCCGATGCCCAGGCCCAGGTGCTGGCCGCGAGCGACGCCAGCCCCGCCCCCGCCAGGCTGAGAGAGGCCATCGACGCCGATCTGCGGCATTTCTTCGCCAGCGACGCGGCCCGGCGCAGCACCGACTTCTATCTGCTGCAGCCGGTGCGTCAGCAGGAGCGGCTGCGCGGCGTGATCGTCGTGCGCCTGAGCCTGGCGCCGCTGGAAGCCACCTGGGTGGACCTGGGGCTGCGCACTCAGGGCGAGCGCCTGCTGGTGGCCGACGAGCAGGACGTGATCATCATGAGCTCGGTGCCCTACTGGAAGTATTTCGTGCTGGGCAGCGGCGACGAGGACCAGCGCCAGGCCCTGCGCGCCAGCGGTCGCTACCCCGCCTCGCCCTTCACCAGCGTGGGCGTGGCTCAGCGTCTCTTGACCGGCACCAATGCCAGCCTGGTGCGCGTGCCGCCGCTGGAGGACAAGCCACGCCTGATCGAGGGCCCGCTGCTGCTGGCCCAGGAGCGCGGCCTGGTGCCGCTGGGCCTGCGCATGGTGGCGCTGTCCGATCCCAGCGAGGTCTGGCGCCAGGCCCGCTACGCCGGCTGGAGCGGCGCCGCCTTCGGTGCCTGCCTGGGGCTGCTGGCGCTCTACCTGGCCTCGCGCCGGCGCGCCTTGCGCCAGCTGTTCCAGGCCAAGGCCGAGCTGCAGCAGGCGCATGGTCAGCTGGAGCGCGTCGTCGACATGCGCACCGCCGAGCTGCGCAGCGCCAACCAGGAGCTGAAGCGCCAGATCGCCCAGCGCATCCAGGCCGAGGACGAACTGGTGCAGGCCGGCAAGCTGGCGGTGCTGGGCCAGATGTCGGCCGGCATCTCGCACGAGGTGAACCAGCCGCTGACCGCGCTGCGCGCGCTGGCGCGCAATTCCCAGCTGCTGCTGGAAGGCGGCCGCCACAAGGCGGTGGCGGACAATCTGCGCATCATCGACCAGATGGTGGAACGCATGGGCCAGATCACGCGCCAGCTGAAGAGCTTCGCGCGCCGCGCCGAGCTGGTGACGGCTCCGGTCTCGCTGCTGGACGCCGTGCGCAATGCGCTGCTGCTGGTGCAGCACCGGCTGCGCGAGGAGCAGGTGGAACTGCAGCTGGAGGTGGCCGCCGGACTGCGCGTGCGTTGCGAGGGCAACCGCCTCGAGCAGGTGCTGGTCAACCTGCTGGGCAATGCGCTGGACGCGATGCAGGGCGAGCCCGAGCGCGTGTTGCGCATCGACGCCCTGCCCCAGGGGGCGGAGCGCGTGCTGGTGCGCGTCAGCGACAGCGGCAGGGGGCTGGACGAGGCCCAGCTGCCGCGCCTGTTCGAGCCTTTCTTCACCACCAAGCCGGCCGGTGAGGGTCTGGGCCTGGGTCTGGTGATCTCGTCGAAAATCGTGCATGAGTTCGGCGGCAATCTGCGCGCCGTGCGCCAGGAGCGCGGCCTGGCCTTCGAGTTCGATCTGGCCGTCGTGACCTGGGAAGCCGTTGAGGAAGAGACACAGCATGTTTGAGGGATACAGCATCGTCTTCGTCGAGGACGATCTGCCGGTGCGGGTCAGCCTGACGCAGACCCTGGAACTGGCGGGCCTGACGGTCACGCCCTGCCGCTCGGCCGAGGAGGCCCTGCCCCATATCAACGCCGGGGCGCAGATCATCGTCATCACCGACGTACGCCTGCCCGGCATGGACGGCCGCGCGCTGCAGGCCCATGTGCAGGCGGTGGACGCCGGCATCCCGGTGATCCTGATCACCGCCCATGGCGACGTGGCGATGGCCGTGCAGGCGATGCGCGACGGCGCCTACGACTTCATCGAGAAGCCCTTCGCGCCGGAACGCCTGATCGACACCGCCCGCCGCGCGCTGGACACGCGGCTGCTGCGCTGCGCCGCCGAGGACCTGCGCGCCCAGCTGCAGCGCGCCAACGGCATCGAGGCGGCGCTGCTGGGCAGCTCGCCGTCAATGCAGCAGCTGCGCCGCCAGATCCTGAACCTGGCCGGCACCTCGGCCGACGTGATGATCCTGGGCGAGACCGGCACCGGCAAGGAGCTGGTGGCGCGCTGCCTGCACGACCAGAGCGCGCGGCGCGACCGCAACTTCGTCGCGATCAATTGCGGCGGCCTGCCCGAGGCCCTGTTCGAGAGCGAGCTGTTCGGCCACGAACCCGGCTCCTTCACCTCCGCCGCCAAGCGCCGCATCGGCAAGATCGAGCATGCCAACGGCGGCACCCTGCTGCTGGACGAGATCGAGACCATGCCGATCGGCCTGCAGATCAAGCTGCTGCGCGTGCTGCAGGAGCGGCGCATCGAACGCCTGGGCTCCAACGAGGAGCTGCCGATCAATGTGCGCTTCGTCGCCGCCAGCAAGGCCGATCTGCGCGAGCTGGGCGAGCAGGGCAAGTTCCGCAGCGATCTCTACTACCGCCTCAATGTCGCGCTACTGCAGATCCCGCCGCTGCGCGAGCGGCGCGAGGACATCCCGCTGCTGTTCCAGCATTTCGTCGCCCAGGCCTGCGCGCGCTACGAGCGCGCCGCGCCGGAGCTGAGTGCCGAGCGCTTACGCGATCTGATGGCGCATGACTGGCCCGGCAATGTGCGCGAGATCCGCAATGCCGCCGACCGCTTCGTGCTGGCGCTGGACAACCTGGACAGCGCCGCCGTGCTGCGCGATGTGCCGGCCCTGAACCTGGCGCGGCAGATGGACCTGGTCGAAAAGACCCTGATCGAGCAGGCCCTGCGCCGTACCCAGGGCAAGGTGCCGGCGGCGATGGAGCTGCTCGGCATCGCGAAGAAGACGCTCTACGACAAGCTGCACCGGCACGCGATCGACATTGACTCGTTCCGTTGAGCCTCAGCGGTAGAAGGCGGGGTCGGGCGTGTCGGTCGGGTTCGCGATCACGCGCTTGAAGGCCTCGCTCATCGGCATCCTCAGGTTGATGCCCTTGGGAGGGATCGGCGATTCGAACCAGCGCTTGTAGATCGCGAAGATCTCGCCGCTGCGGTAGAGCCCGGCCAGCACCTCGTCGACCAGCTTCTTGAATTCGGGGTCGTCGCGGTTCAGCCCGATGCCGTAGGGCTCCACGGTCAGCGCCCGGTCCGAGATCATGTAGTCCCCGGCACTGGGCAGCTGGGCCAGCAGGCTGCGCAGCAGTACGTCGTCCATCATGAAGGCGCGCGCGCGGCCGGTCTGCAGCAGATGGAAGGCCTCGGGATCGTCCAGGCCCGCGATGATGCGGAAGCCGAGATCCTGCTGCCCGTTGACGCTGTGCAGGTACTGGATGCTGGTGGTGCCGATGGTCGATGCCACCGGCTTGCCGCGCAGCTCGGCCAGGCTCTGGAAAGCGTCGGCGCGGCGCGACATCAGCTTGGTTTCCGTGACGAAGGTGGTGACCGAGAAGGCCTGGCTGCGCGCGCGCTCGGCGGTGTTGGTGGTGATGCCGCATTCCATGTCCAGCGTGCCGTTGGCCACCAGGGGCATGCGCGTGGCCGAGCCGACCGCGATGCGCTTGACCTCCAGCTCCGGCAGCTGCAGCCAGGTCTTCAGCGCCGCGATCACGCGGTCGCACAGCTCGATCGAATAGCCGACCGGCCTGAGCCTGGCATCGAGGTAGGAGAACGGCAGCGAGGCGGGCCGGTAGCCGATCACGACGACGCCGGTGGCCTTGATGCGCGCCAGCGAGGGGCCGTCGGCGGCCCGCACGGGCGGCACGAGGCCTGCCAGCAGCGCGAGCACCAGAGCAACAAAGCGGCCGGGAAAGCGAGGAGGCATCGGCATGTGCAGGAATGGAAGCGAGCGCATTGTTCCCACAGCGCGGCCGGATCCGCATGCGCATCTTCACCGATACGAACCGGGCGGACCCGAAAGCAAAAAGCCCAGCAACTCATCGAGTCACCGGGCTTTCGTGTACCTGAGGTACCTACCGAATTTGGTAGGCGCGATTGGATTCGAACCAACGACCCCCACCATGTCAAGGTGGTGCTCTAACCAACTGAGCTACGCGCCTGAAGAGCTTCGCAGTATAGCACGCATTTTTCAGAGGTCCAGCAAGTTCTTTGGCGAAGCGACGAAGACAGCGGCGGCGGCGATCACCTGCGCCGCGCGCCGCGCACGCCGTTGACCTGGGCCACGCTGCGCAGCACCTGGGCCAGGCGCGCCGAGTCGGCCACCTCGACGGTGAAGCTCATCCAGGCGGTGTCGCCCTTCGTGACCTTGACCGACTGGGTGTTCACCGCGGTGACATTCATCTTCTCCTTGGCGAAGACTTCCAGGATGTCACGCAGCAGGCCCTGGCGGTCGTTGCTCTCGACGATCACGTCGACCGGATAGAGCGCGACGCCCTTCCCCGGCGCCTCGCCCCAGGCCACCGCGATCACCCGCTCCGGCGCGCTGCGCGCCATCTCGCGGAAGTTGCTGCAGTCCACGCGATGGATGGCCACGCCCTTGCCGCGCGTCACATAGCCGCCGATCGCATCGGGCGGCGCGGGCCGGCAGCAGCGCGCCAGATTGGTCAGCAAGGAATCGACGCCCACCACCAGCACGCCGCCCCGCGGCGCCGTGCCGCTCGCGCTCTTGGTGCGGCGCTGCGCCAGCAGCTCGTCGCTGTCCGGCTCGGGTGCGGGCGGTCGCAACAGGTTCTCGATGTTGCGCAGCGAGTACTCGTCCTTGCCCACCACCTCGAACAGCGCGTCCGCATTCTTGAAGCCCAGGCGAGCGGCCAGATCCTCCAGCTTGATGGCGGTCTTGCCCTCGCGCTGCAGCAGCTTCTCGACCAGCTCGCGCCCCTTGGCGATGGTCTGCGCCTGCACCTGGGCGTTGAACCAGGCGCGCACCTTGGCGCGCGCGCGCTGGCTCTGCAGATAGCCGAGCTCGGCGTTCAGCCAGTCCAGCGAAGGGCCGCCCTCCTTCAGCGCGATCACCTCGACCGTCTGGCCGTTCTTCAGCCGGGTGTTCAGCGGCACCATCTGGCCGTCGACCTTGGCGCCGCGGCAGCGGTGGCCTAGGTCTGTGTGCAGGCTATAGGCGAAGTCGATCGGCGTGGCGTCCTTGCACAGCTCGACCACGGTGGCCTGCGGCGTGAAGACATAGATGCGGTCGTCGAAGACCATGTCCTCGCCCGCCGCGAAATCACGCTCCCAGGCCAGCAGCTGGCGCAGCACGGCCTTGCGCGCGGCCGCCACCTGCTCCTCGAAATCGCCCGCGGCCACCACGCCGGCATAGCCGCGCGCCCCGGCCTCCTTGTAGGCCCAGTGCGCGGCCACGCCATGCTCAGCATGCTCGTGCATCGCGCGCGTGCGGATCTGCACTTCCATGGTCCTTTCGTCCGGGCCCAGCACCACGGTGTGCAGGCTCTGGTAGCCATTGGGCTTGGGGCGGGCGATGTAGTCGTCGAACTCGCCGGCCACCGGTACGTAGAGCTCATGCAGACGGCTTAAGCAGGCGTAGCAGTCCGCCACCTCGGGCACGATGACACGCAGGGCGCGCAGGTCGAAGACCTTGTCCAGGGACAGGCCCTTGCCCTGCATCTTCTTCCAGATGCTGTAGAGATGCTTGGGCCGCCCCTGCACCTCGGCCTGCAAGCCATGGGCGGCCAGGTCGGCCTCCAGCGCCGCGCGCGCCGCCTCGACGCGCTGCTCGCGCTCCAGGCGCTTCTCGTCCAGCGCGCGCGCCAGCTCCTTGTAGGCCTCGGGCCGCAGGAAGCGGAAGGACAGGTCCTCCAGTTCCCACTTGATCTGCCAGATGCCCAGGCGGTTCGCCAGCGGTGCGAACACCTGCTGCGACTCGGCCGCCACCGCGCGCGGGCAGGCGGTCTTGCTGGCGGCGAAGAAGCGCAGGGTCTGCAGGCGCGAGGCCAGGCGCAGCAGCACCACCCGCAGATCGCGCGAGAACGCCAGCAGCATCTTGCGCACCCGCTCGGTCTGCTGCTGGCGCTGCTCGGCATCGGCCTTGCCGGAGGTCTCGGCCAGGGCCTGGGCCTCGCGCGCCGCGCGCTGGATCTGCACCAGCTTGCGCGTGTGCGTCACCAGGCTGGCATAGCTGTCGCCGAAGGCCTTGGCGACGATCTCCTCGGGCTTGTTCAGGTAGTCGCCCGCGTAGACCAGGTAGGACGCGGCCTGCATGGCCGGCGCCGCGCCGATGCCGGCCAGGATCGCGGCCACGCCGTCGGCATGGGCCAGGGCCTCCTCGCCGGTGTCCAGCGGCTGACCCGACAGCAGCGGTTCGGCAAAGGCGCGCGCGCGCGCCACCGCCGCCAGATCCGCCGCGCCATCGGCAAGGTCCTTGTCGGCCAGGGCCACGATGGCCGCCGCCTGTTCGCCCCCCAGGGGCAATCCTGTCTTCATGACTCCGCCACCAGCGCTACTTCAGAAATTGCCGCACGACCTCGATCTGTTCCGCGGACACCAGGGTGGGTGCATGGCCCACGCCGACAAACTCATGCAGCACGGCGCGCGGGCCGCGCTGCGTCATCGCCGTGGCCGTCGCGTGCGACAGCAGGTCGGACTCGGCCCCGCGCAGCAGCAAGGTCGGGCAGCGCAAGGCGTCGTAGCCCCGCCAGAGCGCCGCCTCGCCGGCCTCGGCCAGCGCCGGCGTCACGACGCCGAAGGGCACGGCGATGGCCGGGTCGTAGTGCAGGCGCACGCCCTGCCCATCTGCGGGCTTGAACATCGGCCGGGACAGCGCCAGCCAGTCCGCCTCGCTGTGCGGGCCGAAGCCGGCGGAAATCTCGCGCAGATGCGCGGCGCCCTCGGCCATGTCGCCGAACACCATGCGCCGGCCCAGGTAGCCGCCGATGCGCTGCAGGGCCGCGTACTCGATGGCCGGTCCCACGTCGTTCAGGACCAGGCGCGCGATCGGGCTGTTCGGCAGCGCCGCCAGGCCCAGGCCGATCAGGCCGCCCATCGAGGTGCCGACCCAGTCGACCTTCTCCACGTCCAGGCGCGCCAGCAGGGTCACCATGTCCGCCACATAGACCGGCACCTGGTAAAGCGAAGGCTCGGGCCGCCAGTCGGAACGGCCGCGCCCCATCACGTCCGGGCAGACCACACGGTAGCGTGCGCTCAGCGCCCGGGCCAGCGCGTCGAAATCGCGCCCCTGGCGCGTCAGGCCGTGCACGCACACCAGCACGCGCGGGTTGGCGCGCTCGCCCCACTCCCAATAGGCCATGCGATGCAGGCCCGAGGTGCTCAGGCATTGCACATGATTCAGCCGCGGTTCAGACATTGTTTGTATCCTCTACACCCATCCTAACAACCCTCGAGGATCTGACATGTTGTTGAAAGGCAAGACCGCCCTGGTCACCGGCTCCACCAGCGGCATCGGTCTGGGCATCGCCCTCTCGCTGGCGCGCCAGGGCGCCAACATCGTGTTGAACGGCTTCGGCGATGCCGAAGGGCCGAAGGCCGAGGTGGCCGCGCTGGGGGTAAAGGTCGGCTACCACGCGGCCGACATGAGCAAGCCCGCCGAGATCGAGGCCATGATGGCCTATATCGAACAGGATTTCGGCGGCTGCGACATCCTGGTCAACAACGCCGGCATCCAGCATGTGGCGCCGGTGGACCAGTTCCCGGTGGAGCGCTGGGACGCCATCATCGCCATCAACCTCAGCTCGGCCTTCCACACCACCCGCCTGGCACTGCCGGGCATGAAGCAAAAGGGCTGGGGCCGGGTGCTGAACATCGCCTCGGTGCACGGCCTGGTGGCCTCGGCCGAGAAGTCGGCCTATGTGGCGGCCAAGCATGGCATCGTCGGCTTCACCAAGACGGTGGCGCTGGAGACCGCCACCACCGGCGTGACGGTCAACGCGATCTGCCCCGGCTGGGTGCTGACCCCGCTGGTACAGAAGCAGGTGGACGCGCGCGCGGCCGCCGCCGGCATCAGCGACGCGGAGGCCAAGAAGCAGCTGCTGGCCGAGAAGCAGCCCTCGCTGCAGTTCACCACCCCCGAGCAGTTGGGCGAGCTGAGCGTGTTCCTGTGCTCGGACGCCGCCAGCAATGTGCGCGGCCAGGCCTGGAGCCTGGACGGCGGCTGGACCGCGCAGTAGCCAATCAGCGACAGCGGGCCGAGCGCCGGGCCGCCCCAAGCCGGCCCGCGGCCACCGCGAGACGCGGCGGCCGCTCCAGGCGTCCGGGCTGGCGCAGGCCAGCCCAGAGCCGCGCCCTTCGCTCCCCTCGGGGGATCGCTCGACGTACCCGTCGAGCGAGGGGCCTCATTTGGTCATCACGACCACGCCGTTGACCGTCACGCTGACCGTCGCCTTGCCGGCCTCCACCGGCAGGGCCTCGTCGGCGGCCATCCCGGCGGACTTCATGCGCAGCATCGGCGCGGCCATCGGCGTCGGGCCGGAATCGGCCGTGTTCACGCTGACCTCGCCGATCTGGTAGCCGCTGAAGCCGAATTGGCGCGCATAGTCACCGGCGCGCGCCCGGTAGCGTGCGATGGCCTGCGTCACCACCTCGCCCTCGATCTTCTCGCGCGCCTCGCGCGACAGGCTGTAGCCGACCCGGGCGATGCTCAGGCTGCCGATGCGCCCGGTCAGCTGGGCGATCGCGGCCGTGTCCTTGCCTTCCACCAGCAGCTCGGCCGTGCCCTGCCAACCGGTGATCGCATTCGGCGCGCCCGGTTTGCTGGAATAGCGCGGATAGAGCGAGAAATTGCCGGTCTGCACCTCCACCTGCCCGGGCTTGGCAATCTTGCGCGCCTCGGCCAGCGCGGCGTCCAGGGCCTGCTTCAGCTGCGCCTGCACCAGGGCCGCATCGCTGCCCTCGCGCGTGGTGGAGAACACCACGCCCAGCACGTCGCGCGTCACCTCCCGGCTTGCGGTCGCGCTGAGGTTCAGCGCGTCCTGACGCGGGGACTGCGCCTGGGCCGCGGAGGCGGCACCAAGCAAGGCCAGGGCAACAAAAGTCTCGATTCGCTTCATGGTTCTCCCGTTAAATATCAAAGCGGCACCAGCTTAGCGTCTGGCCGCGGCAGACCGTTGACGACGAAACATCCATTCACAATCCCAAGGTCGGAACATGTAACAGCGGCCCAAACCCCTGCAAAATGCCGCTGTTACATATTCAGGAATGGCCATGAACAGCTCTAGCAACACCCGGCCCAATCGCGTTCTGGTGGTCGACGACGACGCCCGCATCCGCGATCTGCTGCGCCGCTATTTGACCCAGGAAGGCTTCGAAGTCCTGCTGGCCGAGGATGGCAAGGCCTTGAACAAGCAACTGACCCGCGAGACCGTGGATCTGCTGGTGCTGGATCTGATGCTGCCCGGCGAGGACGGCCTGTCGATCTGCCGGCGCCTGCGCGCCGCCAACGACAACACGCCCATCATCATGCTGACCGCCAAGGTCGAGGAAGTGGACCGCATCGTCGGCCTGGAGGTCGGCGCCGACGACTATCTCGCCAAGCCCTTCAACCCGCGCGAGCTGCTGGCCCGCATCAATGCCGTGCTGCGCCGCCGCCCGGCGATGGAGGCGCCCGGCGCGCCCTCCAAGGAGCCGATGACCGTCACCTTCGGCCCCTTCGAGTTCGATCTGGCGATGCGCCGGCTGTCGAAGAACGGCGAGGCCCTGCCGCTGACCACCGGCGAGTTCTCGATGCTGAAGGCCCTGGTGCGCCACCCGCGCCAGCCGCTGTCGCGCGACAAGCTGGCCCAACTGGCGCGTGGCCGCGAGTTCGAACCCTTCGACCGCAGCCTGGACGTGCAGATCTCGCGCCTGCGCAAGCTGCTGGAAGCCGATCCGGCCCAGCCCCGCTTCATCCAGACGGTTTGGGGCGTCGGCTACGTCTTCGTGCCCGATGACGTGAGCTGATGTCGAGGCCACAGCTTGCGCTGAACCTGTTCTGGCGCACCTTTGCCCTGCTGGCGCTGCTGCTGGTGGGTGCAGTGCTGGCTTGGCAGCAGACCTTCAAGGCCCTGGAGGCCGAGCCGCGCGCGCTGGAAAGCGCGCAGCAGCTGGCCGGCCTGGTGAACCTGAGCCGCGCGGCGCTGGCCAATGCCGATGCGATCGGCCGCGTCGCGGTGATCAGCTCGCTGTCCAGCACCGAGACGGTACAGGTGCGGGTGGCCGAACTGCACGACCGCTGGCTGGCCTACGAGGACGACCCCTTCTCCAAGCGACTCGCGGCCGAGCTGCGCAGCCGCCTGGGGCCGGACACGGTGGTGGCACGCAGCGTCAATGGCGAGCCCGGCCTGTGGGTGCGCTTCGGCATCGACCGCGACGCCTACTGGCTGCGCACCAGCCCGGCCCCGCTGTCCATCCAGCTCAGCAGCAACTGGTGGTGGATCGCGATCGCGCTGGTGGCCACGGTCCTGGGTTCGGCCACGATCGCGCGCCTGATCAACCAGCCGCTGCGCGAGCTGGCCGACGCGGCCGGCCGCATCCGCGACGGCGAGTACGACTCGCGCCTTGACGAGAGCACCCGCACCAGCGAGATCCGCGAGGTCAATATGGGCTTCAACCGCATGGCCCGCGAGCTGGCCAAGATGGAGGAAGACCGCACGGTGATGCTGGCCGGCATCAGCCACGACCTGCGCACGCCGCTGGCGCGCCTGCGCCTGGAGGCCGAGATGAGCGTCAACGATGAGCTGGCGCGCCAGTACATGGCGCAGGACATCGACCAGCTCGATGCCATCATCAACAAGTTCATGGACTACGCCAGGCCCAGCGAGCTGCAGCTGCAGCCGCTGAACCTGAGCGAACTGGTGGAGCGCGAGGCGCAGGCCTTCCGCGACCCCAGCCAGTTGCGCATCAGCCTGCAGCTGAGCAGCCAGCTGCGCATCTGGGCCGACGAGACCGAGCTGGGCCGGGTGCTGCTGAACATCTTCGAGAATGCGCGCCGCTACGGCCATGGCCCGGACGAGGCCGCCTGGGTGGAGGTCTCGGCCGAGGTGCAGGGTACCTGGGTGCAGCTGAAACTGCGCGACCACGGCCCGGGCGTGCCGCCGGACAAGCTGGCGCGCCTGACCACGCCCTTCTTCCGCGGCGATGCGGCGCGCACCGCCGCCACCGGCGCGGGCCTGGGGCTGGCGATCGTCGAGAAATCGATCCAGCGCATCGGCGGCCAGCTCAAGCTGGCGAATGCCGAGGGCGGCGGCTTCGTGACGATGATCCGCCTGCAGAAGGCCAGCTGAACGCCGGCCGGCAAGGCCGGATCCCGGGGCGCCGCGGGCTCAGGCGGCGCTGAGCAGCGCGACGGCGCGGGCCTCGATGGCCCGGCCCTCGCCCACCGGGCCCATCTTCTCGGCCGTCTTGGCCTTCACATTGATCTGGCCCGCATCGACGCCCAGCACCTCGGCCAGGCGCGCGCGCATGGCCGGGATATGGGGCGCCATCTTCGGGGCCTGGGCCACGATCGTCGAGTCGATGTTGACGAGCTGCCAGCCCGCCTCGCGCACCTTGCGGTAGGCCTCGGCGAGCAGGCGCATCGAATCGGCGCCCTTGAATTCGGCCGCAGTGTCGGGAAACAGCTTGCCGATATCGCCCAGCGCCGCCGCGCCCAGCAGCGCGTCGGTGATCGCATGGGCCAGGGCGTCGGCGTCCGAATGGCCCAGCAGACCATGCGTGTGCGGGATCGTGACGCCGCCCAGCACCAGCGGCCGGCCCGTGACGAGCTGGTGCGTGTCCCAGCCTTCTCCAATACGCAGCTTCATCGCGGGCGCCTTCATCAATGCCGGGTCACGACGAGGGGCGCGCCGTGGGTGACGATCAGGGTGTGCTCGAACTGGGCCGACAGATTGCCCTTGACGCCGGCCAGGGTCCAGCCATCGGCCTGCTCCTCCACCTGCGTGCTCTTGGTCGACAGGAAGGGCTCGATCGTGATCACCATGCCGGCCTTCAGCACCCGGGTGTCGCGCGCGTCGTAGTAGCCGGGGATGTACTCGGGCTCCTCATGCAGCGAGCGGCCCACGCCATGGCTGCACAGGTTCTCGATGATCTTGAAGCGGTGCGACCTGGCCACGCGCTCGATCGCGTGGCCGATGCGGTTCATGCGCGCGCCGTCGCGCACCTCCTTGAGCGCCTGCTCCAGCGCATAGCGCGCCGCGAACACCAGCTGGGTCTTGGTGGGCGTGGCGGGCGGCACGATGCGGGTGCCGCCGGTGTCGGCGTAGTAGCCGCCCAGCTCGGCCGACACGTCGACGTTGACCACATCGCCCTTGGCGATCACGCGCCCGCCGGGGATGCCGTGGGCGGTTTCCTCGTTGATGCTGATGCAGGTGGCGCCCGGAAAGTTGTAGCTGATGGCCGGCGCCGATTTCGCGCCGAACTCGGCCAGCCAGCGCGCGCCCATCTCGTCGAGCTCGCGCGTCGTCATGCCGGGGCGGATCGCGTCCAGCATGCGGTTCAGCACGCCGGACACGGCATGTCCGGCGGCCTTCAGGCCGGCGATGTCGGCATCGCTTTCTACAGTCATTTCAGCTTCCTCATCGGTTCGTCAGCAGGCGCTCGGCCAGCGCGAAATCGGCCGGCCAGGTCACCTTGAAATTCTCCAGCGGCGCTTCCACCAGCAGCGGCTGGTGGCCCAGCGCCTCGATGGCGCTGGCCTCGTCGGTCACGGCCTCGGCGGCGCCCGCCAGCGCCGGCTGCAGCAGGCCCAGGCGGAACATCTGCGGCGTCTGGGCGGCCCATTTGCCGGCGCGGTCCACCGTGCACATCACGCGGCCATGGCTGCCCTGCTTCAGCGTGTCGGCCACCGGCAGGGCCAGCAGGCCACCGACCTCGTCGTCGGCGCAGGCCGCGATCAGCTGCTGCACCCATTCGGGCCGCAGCAGGCAGCGCGCGGCATCATGCACCAGCACCCAGTCATGCGCCTGCGCGCCCCGCGCCTGCAGCTCGCGCAGGCCGCTGGCCACCGTGTCGGCGCGCGTGGCGCCGCCGCTGCGCGCCACCCAGCCGGCGTCGAAGCCCGGCACCGCGGCCTCGAACTGGTCGTCCTCGGGTGACAGCACCACCAGGGTGCCGGCAAGACCCGGCACCCGGGCCAGCGCGTCCAGCGTGTGGGCCATCATGGCCCGGCCCGCCAGCGCCACATATTGCTTGGGAATCGCGGCGCCCGAACGCGCGCCGACGCCGGCCGCGGGCACCAGGGCGTAGCAGCGCGGCTGCAGGCCCATTGCATAGTCACTCATGGCTTGATTGTAGGGAGTGCCTCTCCGCGCACGATGAGCCGGACCGCGCGAAGGCCGCAGATCCGGCCTCGCCGGGCTGCCGGCCTTGCCCTCTCGAGGGGGCGCGCGCAGCGCGTAGGGGGTGGATCACATCAAGCAATAGTCGACCGGCTTCAGCGGCGGCGGCAGCTCGGTGTCGCCCAGCGCCTGGCGCAGGTCGATTTCGATCGTGCGGCAGATCGCGTCCAGCGGCAGGTCGTTCGGCTCCAGGCCGAAGGGCTCCTCGATCTCGTCGCCCAGCGCATCCAGGCCGAAGAAGGTGTAGGCCACGATGGCCACGACAAAGGGCGTCATGAAGCCGATCGCATCGACCAGGCCGAAGGGCAGCAGGAAGCAGTAGAGATAGGCGGTGCGGTGCAGCAGCAGGGTGTAGGAAAAGGGCAGCGGCGAACTCTTGATGCGTTCGCAGGCCGCGGCCGCCGCGGTCATCGCCGACAGGGTGTTGTCGATCTGGGCCGTCAGCACGCTGTCCAGCCGGCCGTCGCGGCGGCATTGCGCCAGGTCGGCGCCCATCGTCATCATCAGCGCCGCCGAGGGGTTGGCGGCCGGGGCCAGGGCTTGCCATTCGGCCGGGCGCAGCAGCGCCCTCACCTCGCCGGCGGTATCGGCGCTGCCGCGCAGCTGGTGCTTCAGCGCCTGGCAGAAGGCCACGGCACGCAGCACCATGCGCACCCGCAGGTCTTCCGGATCGCGCGGCCCCGCCGGCGGCGCCGGCGCCTCGACCAGGCTCAGCACCTGACGCGCCAGGTTGCGCGCGCGCAGCAGCAGGTCGCCCCAGAGCTTGCGGGCCTCCCAGTAGCGGTCGTAGCAGGCGCTGTTGCGGAAGCCCAGGAAGATGGCCAGCGGCAGGCCCATCAGCGTGAAGGGAATCGTGGTGACGACGATCTTCTGGTGGAACAGCGGCGCGCCATGGGTCCAGGTCACCAGCACCGCCACCGCGACATTGGCCAGCAGCGTCCAGCGGATCTGCTTCAGGATCGAGCCGCGCAGCAGGAAGAACAGGCGCAGCCCGGAGGGCCGCTCGCGCACGATCATGATGCGCTCGTCGGCAGCATGCGGCCCTCGCGCAGATAGCGCGTATGCCAGCCGAGGGCCTCGTCCAGCAGATGCGGCGTGTGCTGGCCCGGCGCGCCGCGGCGCGCGCGCTCGAAATAGTCGCGCAGGGCGGGCCGGTAGTCCGGATGGGCACAGCGCTCGATCAGCAGCACGGCACGCTCCTTCGGCGAGAGGCCGCGCAGATCGGCCAGGCCCTGCTCGGTGACGACGATCTGCACGTCATGCTCGGTGTGGTCCACATGCGAGGCCATCGGCACGAGGCAGGAGATCTTGCCGTCCTTGGCGGTCGAGGGCGTCATGAAGATCGACAAGTAGGCATTGCGCGCGAAATCGCCCGAGCCGCCGATGCCGTTCATGATGCTGGAGCCCATCACATGGGTGGAGTTGACGTTGCCGTAGAGGTCCACCTCGATCATCGCGTTCATCGCGATCAGGCCCAGGCGGCGGATCAGCTCCGGGTGGTTGCTGATCTCCTGCGGGCGCAGCACGATGCGCTGGCGGAAGAACTCGATCTCGCGCTCGAAACGCGCCGCCGCCGCGGGGCTCAGCGAGAGGGCCGTGGCCGAGGCGCTGGCCAGCTTGCCGCTGACCAGCATGTCCAGCATGCCGTCCTGCAGCACCTCGGTGTAGGCACTCAGGCGCTCGAAGGGCCCGTCGTTCAGCCCGGCCAGCACGGCATTGGCGATATTGCCCACGCCCGATTGCAGCGGCAGCAGCTCCGGGCCCAGGCGGCCGCGCTGCACCTCGTGCTGCAGGAAGTCGATGATGTGGCCGGCGATCGCCTGCGACACCGCATCGGGCGCGGCGAACGTCGAATTGCGGTCGCCCTGGGCGGTTTCCACCACCGCGATCACCTTGTCCGGGTCGCAGCGCAGATAGGGTTCGCCGATGCGGTCGTCGGGCCGGATCAGCGGGATCGGCACGCGATGCGGCGGCAGCTGGGTGCCGTAGTAGATGTCGTGCATGCCCTCCAGGCCCGCGGGCATCTGGCCATTGACCTCGAGGATGATCTGGTCGGCCTGGTCCAGCCAGGTCTTGTTGTTGCCCACCGAGGTGGACGGAATCAGGCGCCCGTCCGGCAGGATGCCGGCCACCTCGATCACCGCCACGTCCAGCTTGCCGAAGAAGCCGAACCAGACATACTGGGCCACATGGCTGAGGTGGATGTCGGTGTACTCCATCCTGCCGTCGTTGATCAGCGCGCGGCTGGTCGGGTCCGACTGGTAGGGCATGCGCAGCTCGACGCCGTTCACCTTGGCCAGGGCGCCGTCCAGCTCCGGCGCGGTGGAGGCGCCGGTCCACAAGCCGATGCGAAAGCCCTGGCCCTGTGCGTTCAGGCGCGCGATGCGCGCCGCCAGCGCCTGCGGCACGGCCTTGGGATAACCTGCGCCGGTGAAGCCGCTCATGCCCACATGAGCCCCCGCCGGGATCAGCTCGGCGGCCGCCTCGGCCGACATCAGGCGCCTGCGCAGGCCCTCATGGTGGATACGGGAGACGGCTGACATCGGCAACTCCTGGACAATCGAGGGCAAGACGCAAACCATGCAGCATAGCCCGAACCTAGGGTTAACACCGACAATGGCCTCCACTCCTCGCCCATTCTTCGCATGCAGCTCCAAGATCTCCAGCAGCGCCTGAGCGCCCTCGGCGCCAAGCCCGCCCATCAGCAGCGGGTGCTGCGCCACTGGGTGCAGGCGATCCCGCTGAGCCAGGGCCGGCGCGCGCTGGAGGATTTCCTGCCGCTGGCGGTGCGCGAGGCCCTGCCGGGGCTGATGGCCCAGCTGCAGGGCCTGGCACGGCTGCGCTCGGCCCATCCGGCCGAGGACGGCTCGGCGCGGCTGCTGGTGGACCTGGCCGACGGCCAGATGGTGGAAAGCGTGCTGCTGCCGCGCGACGGGCTGTGCGTCTCCAGCCAGGTGGGCTGCGCGGTCGGCTGCCGCTTCTGCATGACCGGGCGCGATGGCCTCGTGCGCCAGGTGACGAGCGCCGAGATCGTGGCCCAGGTGGCGCTGGCGCGCGGCCAGCGCGCCGTCAAGAAGGTCGTGTTCATGGGCATGGGCGAGCCGGCCCACAACCTCGAGCATGTGATGGAAGCCATCGAGCTGCTGGGCACGCTGGGCAATATCGGCCACAAGAACCTGGTGTTCTCCACCGTGGGCGACCCGCGCGTGTTCGAGCGCCTGCAGGGACCGGACTCGGGTCCGGTGAAGCCGGCGCTGGCCCTGTCGCTGCACACCAGCAAGCCCGGGCTGCGCGAGCAGTTGCTGCCGCGCGCACCGCGGCTGACGCCGGCCGAGCTGGTCGCGGCCGGCGAGCGCTATGCGCGCGCCACCGGCTATCCCGTCCAGTACCAATGGACCCTGCTGGACGGCATCAACGACGGCGAGGACGAGCTGGACGGCATCGTCGCCCTGCTGAAGGGCAAGTACGGCGTGCTGAACATGATTCCCTACAACAGCGTGCCCGAGCTGCCCTATGTGCGGCCCGGCTGGGACAAGGCCCGCGACATCGCGCGGCGCCTGCACCAGCGCGGCGTGCTGACCAAGCTGCGCGACTCGGCCGGCCAGGACGTGGACGGCGGCTGCGGCCAGCTGCGCGCGCGCGCCGAAAGGCCGGCCATGCGCCGCACCGTCGCCATCAAACCGGCCTGAGCCCGCCGCCCGGCGCGCCGCCGAAAGCCCTTTTGCGCCGCTTTTTGCGCCGGATACTCCGGCCTGCCCCGAGCGCGCGTCGGTAGCCCCCCGTAAAATCGCCGCCTTCCCTCAATCAGACAACGCACGCGATGTCCCACGCCCCCGAAGACAGCCACAAGCCCCACAACTTCCTGCGCGCCATCATCGAGCGCGACCTGGAGGGGCAGGAACAGGGCCAGGGCCAGTTGCAGGGGGAGCGCCGCTTCGCGGGCAGCCCGGGCGACGCGGCCCACCATGGCGCCGGAGCGCTGGACCCGGCCAGGATCCGCACCCGCTTCCCGCCCGAGCCGAACGGCTATCTGCATATCGGCCATGCCAAGAGCATCTGCCTGAACTTCGGCCTGGCGCGCGACTACGGCGGCATCTGCCATCTGCGCTTCGACGACACCAACCCGGAAAAGGAAGAGCAGGAGTATGTCGACGCGATCAAGGAGATGGTGGCCTGGCTGGGCTGGAGCTGGGACGCCCAGTCCGACGGTAGGACCACCTCGCACCTGTTCTACGCCAGCGACTACTTCGACTTCATGTACCGCGCGGCCGAGCACCTGATCTCGGCCGGTGACGCCTATGTGGACGAGCAGACACCCGAGCAGATGCGCGCCAACCGCGGCGACTTCACCAACCCGGGCAGCAACAGCCCGTTCCGCGACCGCACGCCGGCGGAGAACCTCGCGCGCTTCCGCGAGATGCGCGACGGCAAGCATCCGGACGGCGCGATGGTGCTGCGCGCCAAGATCGACATGGCCGCGCCCAATATCAATCTGCGCGACCCGGCCCTCTACCGCATCCGCCGCGCCACCCACCACAACACCGGCGACCGCTGGTGCATCTACCCGATGTACACCTATGCGCATCCGATCGAGGACGCGCTGGAGCGCATCACCCACTCGATCTGCACCCTGGAGTTCGAGGACCAGCGGCCCTTCTACGACTGGCTGCTGGAGCACCTGGCCGACGGCGGCCTCTTGGCCCGCCCGCTGCCGCACCAGTACGAGTTCGGCCGCCTGAACCTGAGCTATGTGGTCACCAGCAAGCGCAAGCTGCGCCAGCTGGTCGAGGAAGGCCATGTGTCGGGCTGGGACGATCCGCGCATGCCCACCCTGGTCGGCATGCGCCGGCGCGGCTACACGCCCGCGAGCATCCGCGCGATGGTGGAAGGCTCCGGCACCACCAAGGCCAACAGCTGGCTGGACTACTCGGTGCTGGACGGCTGCCTGCGCGCCGACCTGGAAGGCAAGGCGGCACGCGCCAGCGTGGTGCTGGAGCCGCTGAAGCTGAAGATCGGCAATTTCGCCGAGGTTTTCGGTTCGCTGGAGCACCGCGAGCCCTGCTCGGCCCCGGCCCATCCGCACCTGCCCGAGCTGGGCCAACGCAGCTTCTCCTTCGGCCCCGAGCTGTGGGTCGAGCGCGAGGACTTCATGGAGGTGCCGACCAAGGGCTACCACCGCCTGTTCCCCGGCAACAAGACGCGCCTGAAGTACGGCTATGTGGTCGAGTGCACCGGCTGCGAGAAGGATGAGCGGGGCAATATCACCGCGGTGCTGGCCCAGGTCGTGCCCGACACCAAGAGCGGCACGCCGGGCGCCGACGCGGTCAAGGTCAAGGGCGTGATCACCTGGGTCGGCGCGCACGACGCGGTGGCCGCCGAGGTGCGCCTGTACGACCGCCTGTTCAGCGTGCCGCAGCCGGGCGCCGGCGAGGCCGACTTCCTCAGCGAGATCAACCCGAACAGCTGCAAGACCGTGCAGGCCTGGCTGGAACCGTCGCTGGCGAACGCGGCCGCCGGCACGCATTTCCAGTTCGAGCGCCACGGCTATTTCATCGCCGACGCGGTGGACCACCGGGCCGACAAGCCGGTGTTCAACAAGATCACCGGGCTGAAGGACGGCTGGGGCAAATAAGCCCTGGCAACGGCGCCCGAAAGGGCGCCCCCAACAGCGTCAGCCGCGCAGCTGGGCGCTGCGCACCAGGGTCTCGACGCGAGACTGGTAGCGCGGGAAAAACACCAGGCGCGGCGCGCTGTAGTGGATCACGAACAGCTCGCCGTTGCGCACCGCGCCATAGGCCAGGCCGCGCAACGGCACGTCGTCGACCTTGCGGTTCAGCGAGTATTCGAAACGGAAGCCCTTGCCGCCGAGGAAGTCGGTCGGTTCCAGCTTGTCCAGCTGGAAACTGGAGCCGTCGCGCGTCAGCATGGCCTCGTACAGGGCCACGATCTCGGCCGGCTGCATTGCGGTCCTGAAGTTCAGCGGCTTCTGGCTCTTGGCCCCATTGGGCAGCTGCGCGATCGGCTGGCCATCCTTGATGCCCACATAGAACTGCAGCGCATCGACCGTCACCCCTTCGACCGTCCAGGTCGGCACGTTGTTGCCGAAACCGCGTTCGAACTGATTCCAGGCGGTGTCCAGCTTCAGGGCCATGCGGTTGCCGACGACCGCATCGCCGGTGGCAACCTTGCTGACCGCCGCGCAGCCAGCCAGCACGGCGGCCAAAGTCAACGCCGCCAGGCGCAGGCCCAGCGCGCCACGGCGGGAGGTCTTGTTCGTCATCGTCTGGTTCTTCATCACTTGTCCTGCCCTCACAGAAAACTCTTGATCATGGCGGCATCCGCAGCCTGCGGTACCCGCTCGATATAACGCGCGAAGGCCTCGCGGGCCTGCGCCGCCTGGTCGCGCCCCTGGTAGAGATAGCCCAGCGCCCGGTGCAGTTCCGGCGGCTCCTGGCCAAGGCCCAGGGCCTGCTCGAAATCACGCAGCGCCAGATCGCCGTCGCCAGAGGCGGCGCGCAGGCGGCGCGTCTCGCCGCGGAAGTACAGCAGATCGGCGCGCTGGGGCGAACGCCCCACCAGCCGGTCGAGCAACACCAGGGTCTCGCCATGCTGGCCGCGCCGCAGTTCGTCCTCCAGCATCAGCTGCTGCAGGCCCGCCAGACGGCCGTCCAGTTCCGTCGTGCCCAGGAAGCCGCCGTTGTCGGCCTCGGCCAGCCGGCTCAGCGTCGCGCTGCGCTCCTCCGAAGCCGGATGGGTGGCGAACATCGGGCTGCCCTTGGCCGGGTCATGGGCCGCAGCCGCCTCGGCGCGCAGGTTCTCCCAGATCTTGCTCGCCTCGCGCGTGTCATAGCCAGCCTGGCGCATCAGTTGCAGACCAATGGCATCGGCCTCGCGTTCATGCTCTCGCGAAAAGCCGAAGGCGCCGGCCAGCGCCGCCATCTGGCCGACCAGGCCGACAACGCCGAACATGCCGATAAACATGCCAAAGGCGCTGCGTGCCTTCATGTCACGCAGCCGCTCCAACGAATGGCGCTGCAGGTAATGCCCGATCTCATGCCCCAGCACCGCGGCCAGTTGCGCTTCGTTGTCCACCCGCAGCAGCAGACCGCTCCAGACCTGCATCATGCCGTTGGGCGCCATGCTGGCGTTGAAAAAGGGCGTGCGCACCGGATAGACGCGGATGTCGACCGCATGTTCGCCGGCGAGTTTGGCGACGATGCTCTGCAGATAGTCGCGCAGCGGCGCATCGCGGAGCATGAAAGGGCTGCGCCGCAGCCGCGTCTCCTCGCGGTCCATCAATGCCCAGAGACCGCCCTCGTCCGAGCTCAGGTCGGGTTTGGAGAAACGTGCCGGTGCGGCCCAGTTGGTCTGAGCCCAGCCCACGCAATGCGCGCAGCCCGCGCCCAGCGCGAGCAACCAGTCGCGGCGTTTCAAATGAGGGGTATGGAGGCAGCGCCGTCTTGCGGCTCGCTGCATTCGTCCTCAGTCGTCCGTCTCGCGCAGTTCCGGCGTCGCGTACTCGCGCCCCACCACCGCGCGGGCGAACAGGTAGTTGTCCAGCGCGCGTTCGCTCAGCTGGTCCATCTGCACCTGGCCCCGGGCATCGCAGGGAAAGGCCAGGGCCTTGCCGGCGTCGAACAGGGACTGAAAACGCAGCTCGAAGTGGCGGGCATGCAGCAGGGGGGCGGGGGCGGTGTTCATGGCGACGGGTTCCTGAAAGCTCTGATCCGAGCCTAGGCGCCCCGGCGCCCGGCGCACGTGAATAGTACGCAAGCTGCTTTCGCCTTCCCTCTCTTTGGGGACAGGGGCTGCATTAGTTCACGCCGCGCTCAGTCCAGTTCGGCCAGGTCCGCCATGCGCCGCACCTTCACCTTGCGGCCCTTGAGTTTGCCGTTCGAGAGGCGCTTGACCACCTCGCGCGCCAGCTCGCGCCGCACCGCCACATAGCTGTGGAAGTCGGTGATGTTGATCTTGCCGATGTCGGCAGACTCGAAGCCGGCCTCGCCGGTCAGCGCGCCCAGGATGTCGCCGGCGCGGATCTTGTCCTTGCGCCCGCCCAGGATCTGCAGCGTGTCCATCGCCGGCTGCAAGGCCTTGCCGCCGGCGGCGGGCGTCAGCATGTCCAGCGCCTGCCACTGGAACTCGCGGCCCAAGAGCTGCTCGATGCGGCCCACCCGGCCCATCTCGTCCAGGCTGGCCAGGCTCAGGGCCAGGCCCTCGGCACCGGCGCGGCCGGTGCGGCCGATGCGGTGCACATGGGCCTCGGCGTCCTGGCTCATGTCCACATTGATCACGCATTCCAGCTGCGCGATGTCCAGGCCGCGCGCCGCCACGTCGGTGGCCACCAGTACCGAGCAGCTGCCGTTGGCGAACTGGATCAGCACCTGATCGCGCTCGCGCTGCTCCAGGTCGCCGTGCAGGGCCAGCGCGGCAAAGCCCTGGGCCGTCAGCACGTCCACCAGGTCGCGGCATTGCTGCTTGGTGTTGCAGAAGGCGATCGTGCTGGCCGGACGGAAATGCAGCAGCAGGGTCGAGACGGCATGCAGGCGCTCGCCCTCGCCGATCTCGAAGGCCAGCTGGCGGATCTGCGCCGGCGCCTGCACGGCATTGGCCGCGGCCTGCAGCTTGATCTCGGCCGGCTCGCGCATGAACTGCTTGGCCAGCTCGGCGATGCCCTCCGGATAGGTGGCCGAGAACAGCAGGGTCTGGCGCTGCTTCGGGCATTGCCTGGCCACCTTGGCGATGTCGTCGTAGAAGCCCATGTCCAGCATGCGGTCGGCCTCGTCCAGCACCAGGGTGTTCAGCGCGCCCAGCGCCAAGGTGCCGCGCTCCAGATGGTCCATCAGCCGGCCCGGCGTGCCGACCACGATATGCGCGCCGTACTGCAGGCTTTCCATCTGCGGCCGCATCGGCGCACCGCCGGTGAGGGTCAGCACCTTGATGTTGTCGGCCGCGCGCGCCAGGCGGCGGATCTCCTGCGTCACCTGGTCGGCCAACTCGCGCGTCGGGCACAGCACCAGGGCCTGCACGTCCATGCGCGCGGCGTCCAGCCGGTGCAGCAGCGAGAGCGCGAAGGCCGCCGTCTTGCCGCTGCCGGTCTGGGCCTGGGCGATCAGGTCGCGGCCCTGCAGCGCCAGCGGCAGGCTGGCCGCCTGGATCGGCGTCATCTGCGCATAGCCCAGCTGGGCGAGATTGGCCTGCAGGGCCGGGCTCAGCGTGAGCTGGGCGAAGGAGAGCTTGTCATTCATCGCCGGATTATCCCAGGCCCCACCGGGCCGGCCGATCCCCGCGACTTGTCCACCGGTTGAGGGACGGCGTCACCTTTCAATCTCCGGCCGCATCGCCGAATACTTCTGCGCATGGCGCTCTCAGGAGCCACTCCGGCCCCGGCACCATGGATGAGTCGGGAGTTCAAGATGAAGAAGGAAGGATCACGCCGGCCCCTCCCCGCCCCGCTGTCGTCCCTGATCGGCGCGGCCTGCCTGCTGGCCGCCTGCGGCGGCGGCGACGACGCAGCGCCGCCACGGGCGCAGGCGCTCGCGGCCAACGCAAGCATCGTCATCGACTCGAAGGGGCCGAACGCCGTGTCGATCTGGAACGAGATCGCCGTCAACACGATGCTGATGCCTGCCTCGCCCAGCGGGGCCACGCCCTCCGAGCGCATGCCGCGGGGGGTGGATGTCGTCACCGTGCAGCTGGCGGTGTACGACGCGGTCATCGCGATCGCCGGCACTCACCAGCCCTATGCGATCCGGCCCGCCACGCCGGGACGGGGCGCCGAACCGCTGGCCATGGAGGCGGCGGCGATCGAGGCCGCCTACCGGGTGCTGAAGGCCCTGTTCCCGAGCCGCGGCGAGCGCTACGAGGCGGCCTATGCCGGCGCCATCGGCGCGCTGCCGGACGGTGCGGCCAAGCACCTGGGCATGACCATCGGCCAGGAGGTCGCGGACGGCATGCTGGCGCTGCGCGCCGACGACGGCCGCGAAACCCCGCTGCCGCCCTTTGTGCCGGGCGCCGAGCCGGGCCAGTTCCGCGGCCTCAACCCGGTCAACCGCAGCCTGCCCCTGATCCGCCCCTTCACGACCCGCAGCCATGCGCAGTTCCGCGCGCCGCCGCCCTACGGGCTGGACAGCGCCGCCTATGTCGCCGATTTCGACGAGGTGAAGGCGATGGGCAGCGCCGGCAGCGCCCGGCGCAGCGAGACGCAGACCGGGATCGCGCGCTTCCACACCGAGTTTCCCGACGCCTTCTGGCCCCGCAATCTGCGCCAGTTCGCCACCGCCAACGAAGGGCTGGCCGACAACGCCAGGCTGCTGGCGATGCTCCTGACCGCCCAGAGCGATGCGATCGGCGCCTGCTTCGAGTCCAAGTACCACCATGGCTTCTGGCGCCCGAGCAGCGCGATCCGCCTCGCCGACACCGACGGCAATGCGGCGACCGAGCCCGACCCGGCCTGGACGCCCGTGCTGCCGACGCCCAACCACCCCGAGTACCCGGCCGCCCATGGCTGCGCCAGCGGCTCGGTGATGGAGGTGGTGCGCAGCTTCTACGGCAGCAAGAACGTCACGTTCGAGTTCAGCAGCACCGCAACGGGCACGACGCAGCGCTATGCACGCACCGACGATCTGGTGCACGAGATCCGCGACGCGCGGGTCTGGGGCGGCATGCATTTCCGCAACTCGGTGGATGCCGGGGCCGAGCAGGGCAAGGCCGTCGCGAAATGGCTGCTGAAGCAGCATTTCCAGGCGCTCGACTGAAGCGGGGCAGCGTCCGCGGCTGTCCGGAGGCCTGTCCGGACTGCCCGCGGACACCGTCCCGGGCCGAGCGGAAGCCTGCAAGCCCTTGATTCTTCTACTGCCAGATCGCCGTCGCGGACCGGCACGGGGCTTGCGGATAGAGCGGCCATGATCCGCGGCGCCTCCGCCCAAGACCTTCCGCTGCCGCAGCGGCACCACAAGCGTCGCCGCCTGCTGCTGCTGGCCCTGCCCGCCGCCCTGCTGCTGCCCTTCGCCACCTTGGGCGGCAGCAGCCTGCTGGACTTCCTGACGATGGCAAAGATCTAACCGGGCATCACGTACCTCACCCTACACTGCCCTGCATGCATCCATCATCGCCACCCCGTCTTCTTCGTCCCGCCCCGGCAGGCGGGCGATTGAATGGTCCAGCCCGCGCGGCAGACTGACCGAACGCCGATGGACACCTCGCACCGCGGCCGATGAGGATCTTGACGACACCGCGGCTCACGCTGGAACCCCAGCTTGAGACCCATGCCGCCGAGATGTTCGCGGTGCTCGCCGATCCGGCCATCTACGAGTACGAGAATGCGCCGCCGGCCTCGGTCGAGGCGCTGGCCGCGCGCTACCGGCGGCAGCAGGCGCGGCGCTCACCGGACGGCCGGGAGCAATGGCTCAACTGGGTGGCACGGCTGCGCGCCGGCGGCGCGGCCATCGGCTATGTACAGGCCACGATCTTCGCGGACGGCCATGCCGCCATCGCCTACGAGCTGAACAGCCGCTACTGGGGCCGGGGACTGGCGCAGGAGGCGGTGCGGGCGATGCTGGCCGAGCTGCTTGGGATCTATCGTGTACGGCTGTTGAGCGCAACGCTGAAGCAAGCCAACCAGCGCTCGCAGCGACTGCTGCTGCGGCTCGGCTTCGAGCGCGCCGACGAGGCGCTCGGCCCGGCCCGCGGCAGGGCGGCGGACGAGTGGGTCATGTGGCGGCCGGCGTAGGCAACGGACAGGGCGGTCCGGCTCGCCAGCTTGCCTCGCTGCTCAACGACGGCAGGAGCGCTGGAATGCCCGGTTCGCGGGATTCGGCAAGCTGCGCATTCGATTCGAGCGCGGTGCCTCGACTCACGTCGCCTTGCTCAGCTTGGCTTGTTGCATCATCTGCGCTCGGCCCTTGCGGCTCTGTTTGGTTAGCCGCTCCTAGGCCGCCTCCCGCACCGCAGCGGGCACCGATTCCGTCGCCACCCGGCACTGCAGGTCCAGCGCCCGGATGCGGATGGTCATGTAGTCGATGAAGACACGCACGCGGGACGGCAGATGTTGCCGGCTCTGGAAGCAGATGTAATGGCCGGTGCCTCTCGGCGCATACTGCGACAGGCAGGCGACGAGCTCGCCGCTGCGCAGGCCCTCGCAGACCATGTAGTCCGGCAACTGCGCCAGGCCGCGGCCGCTGAGGACGGCGCGCAGCACGAGCTCGGCATCGTTGCAAGTCAGAATGCCGCACGGCGCGAACCGCCTCGATTGGCCATCCACCAGGAATTCCCAGTCGACCACCCGCCCTGATGCGTGCCTGTACTTGACGCAAGGGTGCAGGGCAAGATCGTCGATCGTGGCCGGCAGCCCGCGCGTGCGCGCGTATTCGGTCGAGGCGCAGACCAGCGTCTGCATGGGCACGACATGCTTGGCGATCGTCTGGGTATCCTCGAGGAGGCCGTTGCGGAACGCAATATCGATCCGGTCGGCGACGAAGTCCGGAGCCCTGTCGTTCAGCAGCAGTTCGATCGTGACCTCGGGTTGATCCCGCTGGAACTCGTTCAACAGCGGGGCAACGACCCGGCGCCCGAAGCCTACCGACGCGTTGATGCGCAGGTGGCCGCGCGGCGGGCCGTCGCGCAGGTCACGCATCTCCTCGACGGCCTGGACGATGTGGTCGACCCCGGCACGGCAACGGGCGTGAAAGAGTTCGCCCTCACGCGTTAGCGACGTGCTGCGCGTGGTGCGTACGAACAATCGCGCCGACAACTGGTCCTCGAGCCGCTGCACGCTGCGGCTGACCGCCGAGCGGCCGATGCCCAGGCGCTCGGCGGCTCGGGCGAAGCTGCCCTCCGCCACAACGGCGATGAAGGCGATCACGCCGGCATAGGTGGTGGCGAAGCTGGAGGCCAGCGGATCGGAGCGTGCCGGGCTGGCGCGCGGCGGCGAAGCGGAGAAGGGAAGGTCGTTCATGAGGCAGCTTCGCGGAAGTGGCAGTCACGCCCGGGGGACGATGGCGGTGGATCCCGGCGAGCCCGCCACTCTGTGCGACGCGGCAGCACGTCGCCAGTAAAAGCTCGTCAAAGCCCGTAAATCCCATTTGACATGCGCATATCGCACTTTTTGACACAATCGCCCCCCCCTTCCACAATTTGAGGTAACGCGCTGCTCGCCGTTCACTCCAGCCACGTCATCGGGGCGCTTCCCGCTGGATCCCCCATGTTGCCGCCACCAGATTCGCCGATCACACCGCCCGCCGCCGAAGTGCGCTGGCATTTCGGCAGCTTCGTGCTGTCGGAGACGGCCCGGCGGCTGGAGCAGTTCGGGAAACCGGCCCGTATCGGGCCCCGCTCCTTCGATCTGCTGGTGCAACTGGTCCGACGCGCCGGCGAGTTTGTCGCCAAGGAAGAGTTGCTGGCCACCGTCTGGGCCGGCGTCGTGGTCGAGGAGGCCAGTGTGCGGGTGCACATTTCCATGCTGCGCAAGGCGCTGGGCGACCCCGGGCAGAGCGACGACTGCCAGGAATGGATCACCAATGTGCCGCTGAAGGGCTACCGCTTCAACGGTCGCGTGCGATACGAGGCGGTGGACGGCGAAAGAAACCTGCGCACACCATCGGACGAGCCAAGGTTCACCGCAGCGCCGGTGCGGCTCACCGAGCTTGTCGGCCGCGACGACGACGTCGAGGCCGTGCTGTGCGCGATCGACACACACCGGCTGGTCACGATCGTGGGCCCCGGCGGCATCGGTAAGACCAGCGTGGCGATCCGTGCTGCCGAATGCCTGCGGCAGCGCCAGGCAGTGCAGACCGCCTTCGTCGACCTGGCGCCGCTGATCTCCAAGGACCATGCGCTGGACGCCATCGCGAGGGCGCTGGGGGCCGCGCCCGACCTGCCCGACACGCTCCAGGTGCTGACCCAGCGGCTGGCCGGCAGCGCCGTGCTGCTGCTGATCGACAACTGCGAGCATGTCATTGACTCGCTGGCACAGCCGCTCTCCTGCCTGCTGTCGATGCTGCCGCGCACGCGCATCCTGGCCACGAGCCGCGAGGCCTTGCGTCTGACGGGCGAATATGTGTTCAGGCTCTCGCCGCTGGCGGTTCCGCAGGAAGAGCAGCTTGTGCTCGACGAGGCGCTGCGATGGCCGGCGGTCGAGCTGCTCGTCGGCCGGGCGCGGGCGGCCGGTGCGCCCGCCTTCCATGAGTCGCAGGGGCCGTTGCTCGCCCGGGTCTCGCGTCACCTCGACGGCATCCCGCTGGCCATCGAGCTCGTGGCCGCCCGCCTGGGCGCGCAGTCGATCGCAGACCTATCGCAGCGCCTGGACGACAAGATCCGGCTCTTCTCGGTCGGCGGCCGGTCCGTGCTGCCGCGGCACCGCACACTCGCTGCGGCGCTGGACTGGAGCGTGGCGCTGCTCAGCGACGACGAGCTGCGGCTGTTCCGTCGTCTTTCGGTGTTCCGCGGGCGTTTCGACATCGAGTCCGCGCTTGAACTGGCGATAGACATGGACCCCGATGTGGCCATGGAAGCCCTGATGACGCTGGCCGGCAAGTCGCTGGTGCACTTCGACGGGCTGGACGCGGTCGCGCCGTACCGCCTGCTCGACACGACGCGCAGCTACGCTGCGGCGCTGCTCGCGCACAGCGAGGAGCGCGGCGAGGTGATGCGGCGCTATGCCTTGCTGATCCTCGACCTCGTGAAGGCGGCCAGCGCGGAAATTCAGGGGCTGGACGAGCGCGCCTGGGACGAGCGCTATGCATTCCGGCTCGACGACGTGCGCTTTGCGCTCGAGATCTGCGTCACGCAGCAACCGGAACACAAGATCGCCACGGCGCTGGCGGTCGCGTCGATGCCGCTGTGGTTCCACCTGTCGCAGGTCGTGGAGTACCGCGACCAGGTCGCGGTGGTGCTGCGGCTGATCGACCGGCAGCCAGATCCGGACGACGAGGCGGTGGCGTGGCTGAACACCTCGCTGTTTACCGCGCTGCTGCACACCGGCGTGGTCGATGACGAGATGGACATGGTTTGCAGCCGGGCGCTGTCGGGCGCGCTGAAGTCGGGCGTGCCGGCGCTGGAGCTGCGCGCGCGCTGGGCGAGCTGCACGCGCGACCTGTTTCGCGGCGATTACGCCGCCGCGCTGCATCATGCCAAGGCGCTGGAGGCGTTCGCGCAGTCATGGAGCGAGCCATCGGCGCTGATCCTGTCGCACCGGGTCAGTGCGATGGCGCTTCATTTCGGCGGCCAGCTGGCCGCCTCGCGGCAGCACAGCCTGCGGGCGGCGGCCATCGCCATCTCCGGCCACACGCAGGTCAATGTCGTCGGTCCCGACGCCCTGGCGGCGGCCCGGAGCCTCCTGTGCCGCACGCTGTGGCTGCAGGGCGAGCAGGCGGCGGCCCTGGACATGGCGCGCGGCGTGGTCGAGCGCGCCGAGTCGCTCCGCCACGCCGTCTCCGTTTGCGCCGCCCTGTTCGGGGCCTGCCCCGTGGCCTTGTGGTCGGGCGAGATCGAATTGGCGACGCGGTGGATCGAGCTGATGCGGGAAGAGGCCCTGCGGCGCGGCCTGATCGGTTGGCTGCGCTACGCCGAATGGTTCGCGCAAGGCGCGCGCTTGCAGACGGCGCCCGACCGGGACGCCTATGTGCGCAAGATCGCGAGCGAACTGCACGCCTACGGCGCGCCGCACAAGGAGATGCTGGTCACGTTCTGCCCGGACTGGCTCGACGACGACTTGACCGAGCGGCTTGCGCGCGGCGAGGCCCTGTGGTGCGCGCCCGAGATCTGGCGGGCGCTGGGCTGGCGACGGGAGCGGCGCGGCGAATTCGCCGACGCCGAACGCTTTTATCTCCGCGCCCTGGAGACCGCGCGATCGCAAGGCGCAGGAGGCTGGGAAATCCGGGCCGCGCGCAGCCTGGCGGCGCTCCGGGCCCTGCCGCGGGAGCGCTGACGCCACCGCGACGCCATCCCGGCGCGGGCGACGGCCGGCGCTTGGTGCGAAGCGCTCAGATCGTCTCTTCGATCGAGCCGCCCTTCACGGCATTGTTGAACTCGATGCACTTCTTGAACAGCTCGGACGCCTGCTGCGCGGCGCTGAGGTGCCGGGTCATGATGCTTCCTTGCTTGGCTTCCTTGCTTGAGGCGAGCGGACGACTGCCAGGTAGCCGTCGAGCGCGCCACCGGGTGGCCAGCCATCAAATCAATGTTGTCCGGCATGCGCGGCCGTCGGCAGCGTCATCAGGCCGCCGAGGCACAAGCCCAGCAAGCCCCGATGATCTCCTGCATGGGGCGGCTCGCTGGAGAAGCGATGTGCAGTCGATGTGGGGGCGGTGCATTCAATGCGGGCGCGGGCATGCGCCGCGATTGGTGCCGCGGATTCAACGCTGCGGTCCAGGCCGCGGACCTAGTCCGCGCGACAGGGCCTGCCTACGATTTGCTCGAGCCGATGGCAGCGGCGCAATTGCCGGCCCGTGCCGTCCTCGTCATCCCCTCCCCAATCGCCACCGAAGGAAACGTCATGACCGAACGTATCAATTACATGAAGCAATCGCCGGAGCTCTTCAAGAAGCTGGTCGAGTTCTCCCAGCTGGTGCATGGCAGCACGATCGAGGCTTCGATCGCCGAGCTGATCTCGATCCGCGCCTCGCAGCTGAACGGCTGCGCGTTCTGCGTCGACATGCACGTCAAGCAGGCGCACCTGCATGGCGAGCGCGCGCTGCGCCTGCACCACCTGGCCACCTGGCGCGAGTCGACGCTGTTCGCGCCGCGCGAGCGCGCCGCGCTGGCCTGGACCGAAGTCCTCACCAGGCTGCCCGAGCAGGGCGTGGCCGACGACCTCTACGAGCGGGTGCGCACGCAACTGTCCGAGAAGGAACTGTCCGACCTGACCTTCCTCGTCATGTCGGTCAATGCCTGGAACCGCGTCAACGTCGCCTTCCGCCCCGTCCCCGGCAGCTACGACAAGGCCTTCGGCCTCGACAAGGCCGACCTGAACTGATGGACGACCGCCCGCAGGCTGAACTCGATTCCGCCCGCGCGGCGGGCCGCCCCCTTGTCGGCGCCGCCGAACTGCCGGACCTGTCTGTGCACGAGAACCTGTTCCGGCGCATCGAGGAACAGCAGTTGGCGGCGCTCGTTCATTCGTACCGGTCGAACGGCGGCCTGCTGGCCGCCGATGACTGGACTCGCCGGATGCACGGCGTCTGCGACCGGCCGATCTCGCGGCTGGCCAAGTGGATCGTGCATGGAGAAATCGTCCATGTGTCCGGCCGGTCGGGGCTGCTGCTACCGATGTTCCAGTTCGGCGCGAGCTTGCAGGAGCTGCGTCCCGCGGTCCGCGGTGTGCTCGCGGAGCTGCACGGCGTGTTCGACGGCCGGGAGACCGCGCAATGGTTCGTGCAGCCGAACTGCTGGCTCGACGACTGGTGGCCGCTCGACCTGCTGGACGTCGACGATGCGGCCATCGTCGAGGCGGCGCGCGCCGACCGCTACATCGCCCGCGGCTGAGCGCCGCGGCGGCGAGCCTTCTCTCGATGGATGAGGCGCCTCCTCCGCGAGGGAACGCCGCAGAATTCACATCGATCAAGAGCCGAGGCGTTCGATCGCCGTCGCCACGCCGACGCCGTATTCCGGATCGACCCTCATGCAGTTTGCGACATGCCGCTGGCCGATCTCCGCGCCGGCGCCCGCGATGGCGCGCGCGGTGTTGTCGTAGAGGCGCTGGCGCTCCGCCGCCGAAAGCAGCTGGAACAAGGCACGCGGCTGCGAGTAGTCATCCGCATCGACCCGGTGGTCCCAATGCCGGGCCTCGCCGCGCAACGCCAGCGGCGGCTCAGACATCTGCGGGCTGTCCTGCCAGCCGCCGAAGCTGTTGGGCACATAGCCGGGCATGCGGCCCTGGTTGCCGTCGACGCGCATCGCGCCGTCGCGGTGGTAGGGATGGAAGGGGCAGCGCGGCGCGTTCACGGGAATCTGGTGCGCGTTGACGCCAAGGCGGTAACGCTGCGCGTCGCCATAGCTGAACAGGCGCGCCTGCAGCATCTTGTCCGGCGAGAAGCCGATGCCGGGCACCACATTGGCCGGCGTGAACGCCGCCTGCTCGACCTCGGCGAAGTAGTTGTCCGGATTGCGGTTCAGCTCCAGCACGCCGACCTCGATCAGGGGGAAGTCGCCGTGCGGCCAGACCTTGGTCAGGTCGAACGGATGGAAGGGGCTGCGCTCGGCCTGATCCTCGGTCATGACCTGGATGTACAGGGTCCAGCGCGGGAAGTCGCCGGCCTCGATCGCGTTGAACAGATCGCGCTGCGCGCTCTCGCGGTCGCCGGCGATGAGGCCGGCGGCCTGCGCGTCGGTCAGGTTGCGGATGCCCTGCCGGCTCTTGAAGGTGAATTTGACCCAGACCCGCTCGTTGTCGGCATTGATCATGCTGAAAGTGTGGCTGCCGAAGCCGTGCATGTGGCGGTAGCCGTCGGGCAGACCGCGGTCGCTCATCAGGATCGTGACCTGATGGATGGCTTCGGGCAGCAGCGTCCAGAAATCCCAGTTGTTGCGCGCGCTGCGCAGATTGGTGCGCGGGTCGCGCTTGACCGCGTGATTCAGGTCGGGGAAGCGCAAGGGGTCGCGCATGAAGAAGACCGGCGTGTTGTTGCCGACCAGGTCCCAGTTGCCTTCCGCGGTGTAGAACTTCACCGCAAAGCCCCGGATGTCGCGCTCCGCGTCGGCCGCGCCGCGCTCGCCCGCAACGGTGGAGAAACGCACGAAGACATCGGTCCGCTTGCCGATGCCGGCGAACAGCCGCGCCTTCGTGAAACGCGTGATGTCCTTCGTGACGGTGAAGCTGCCGAAGGCGCCGGATCCCTTGGCATGCATGCGACGCTCGGGGATCACCTCGCGGTCGAAGTGGGCGAGTTTCTCGAGCAGCCAGATGTCCTGCAGCAGAGCGGGGCCGCGCGGGCCGGCGGTGACGATGTTGAGGTTGTCGGCGACGGGCGCGCCGTTGGCGTGGGTGAGTTTTTTCATGCGGTGTGTGATGTGGATGATTGGGATGACGGACCCGATGCGGCTGCGCGGGGCGCATTTCGGAAAGGGGGCGTGGGCTCTTGAGGGTCCGTGCCTCAGAGCGAGGCCAGAACCACCCGGATCAGGAAGGACAACACCGACAGTACGAACGTCGCGAGGATCCTTGCCATTGCTCTTCTTCTCCTGCCGGCCGTGAAGGGGAGTGGCTGCGACCGCCCGATCGACGATGTCGACGGCCTTGCTGCGGCCGAGCGCATGCTAGGGAAAGCCTCGCGCGGCCGGTAGACGGCGCGCAGCGCTCACTGCGATGAGCGATCGGAACCAATGTCGCGACGATCGCCGGAACCGGCTTGCTGATTGCGCGGCGAACCACGATCACTGTGCCGCAATCGATGCGCGCCATTGATGCCGGCGAGGCAACACTCCAACGCTCCAAGGATGGCTGGTTTGCGGCGGGCGCGATTCCTAAGATCGACGCCGACACAGATGCGGCCCTTCATTGAATTGCCGCAGATCGCTGTGCGCATCCCGTGACACAAGGAATCCACACATGATGAATACGAACGCAATCGACCCGAACGACGGCACGGCGCGCCGCAAACTTCTGATCGGCGGCGGCGCCGCCGCGCTGGCCGCGGCCTCGCTGTCGATGGGCATGTCGCAGGCCGAGGCGGCTCCGGCGAAGGCCGAGGGCTCGCGCGGCGGCTCGCCCTACATCACGACGAAGGATGGCGTGCAGCTGTACTACAAGGATTGGGGGCCGCGCGATGGCCAGCCGATCGTCTTCAGCCACGGCTGGCCGCTGAGCTCGGACAGCTGGGACGCGCAGATGATCTTCTTCGCCAGCCAGGGCTTTCGCGTCGTCGCGCACGACCGCCGCGGCCATGGCCGCTCGAGCCAGCCCTGGGATGGCCACGACATGGATCATTACGCCGACGACCTGGCCGCGGTGGTCAAGGCGCTGGACCTGCGCAAGGCGGTGCACGTCGGCTTCTCGACCGGCGGCGGCGAGGTGACGCGCTACATCGGCCGCCACGGCACAAAGCGCGTGGGCAAGGTCGCGCTGGTGTCGGCCGTGCCGCCTCTGATGGTGAAGGGGCCGACCAATCCGGACGGCGTGCCCATCGAGGCCTTCGACTCGACGCGCGCAGCCCTGCTCGCGAATCGTGCGCAGCTGTTCAAGGACATCCCGAGCGGCCCCTTCTACGGCTTCAACCGGCCCGGTGCGAAGGCATCGCAGGGCATGATCGATTCGTGGTGGCTGCAGGGCATGCAGGGCAGCCACAAGGCGACGCACGACTCGATCAAGGCATTCTCGGAGACCGACTTCCGCGAGGATCTGAAGAAGTTCGACGTGCCCACGCTGGTGGTGCACGGTGACGACGACCAGATCGTGCCGATCGACGTGGCCGGCCGCATGAGCGCGAAACTGGTGAAGGGCGCGCGCCTGGTCGTCTACGCCGGTGCGCCGCACGGCCTGGCGGAGACGCACAAGGACCAGCTCAACGCCGACCTGCTGAGCTTCATCCGGTCCTGACCGGGCCGCTCTGCGGCCCGTGGCCGCTCCGGCACTCTGCGGCGATGCGGTCGTTCATCAGGACGATTGCGCCGTCGAACCGCGGTGGTCAGGGGCGGGCCGAGGGGATGCAAGGCAAGGAGATGATGCTGACGCGGCGCGGCCCGGGCTAGCCGCCCGCGCGCTTGACCCTGTGCCCGGCCTGGCTGAGCCGCGCCATCACGGTCTCCACATGGTCGCCCTGCACCTCGATCACGCCGTCCTTGACCGTGCCGCCGGAGCCGCAGGCGGCCTTCAGCTGCTTGGCCAGCTCGGCGAGCGCCGCCGCGTCGAGCGCCAGGCCCTTGACCAGGGTGACGCCCTTGCCCTTGCGGCCCTTGGTCTCGCGCGAGACCCGCACGATGCCGTCGCCTGCAGGCACGGCCCTGCTCTTGAGCTGCTTGCAGACGCACTGCGCCAGCGGGCGGCGGCAAGCCGGACAGGTGCGGCCCAGTTCGGTGGAATAGACGAGTCGGCTGTGGGCATCGGAGGACATGGGCCGTATTTGACCCCATGCCGGCCCCGACTTCAGGACGGCGCCGTTCCGGTCCCCCTGGGCCGGGGTGGTGCAGGCCCGGACGGCGGCGCACCGCCCCCCACCTTGCCGGGCGGTGGCGAGCCTTCTGCGGTGAAATCGCTTTGCTGCTGGCGCAGGCGCTTGGCGGAAGGCGCGGGGCGCTCGGGCGGCGGCGGCTTGGTGCTCATGGTGGCTCCCGGCGCGCGGCTCAGCGCTTGCCGAAGCGGGCCTCGGCGGCCGCCAGGCAGCCGGCCTTGGCATCGCCGGCCAGGCCCCCGCATTTCTCGATGGCAACGCGATGGTCGGCGTCGCGTCCTGCCCCGACCGCGTCCTGGCGGGCCGTGTCGATCTGCTGGCCCATGTGGGCATCGGCCAGCGCCTTGGACTGCTGAGCCTTGGCCTCCTCGACGCAGACGTTCTTGCGGGTGCCGGCCAGCTCATCGCATTTCTCCTTGGCCACCGCATAGGCGGCATCGGCCCTGATCTCCCCGAGCCTGCGCTGGTCCGCCGGCTTGGCGCTGTAGCCATACTCCAGCTCGGCCATGGCCACCTTCTCACGCCCCTTGGCCTCCACCACACAGACGTCCTTGTCGTTGCGGGCCAGGCCATCGCAGGCGCTGCGCTGCGCCTTGTAGTCGGCGTCGATGCGGGTCTTGCCGGCCTGGTAGTCGCCCTGACTCATCGGCCCCCCGGCCTGGACCGTGGTCGACAGCATCAGCCCCGCGACGATGGCCCAGTGCAGAGGAAAACTCAGTGACTTGTTCATGGTGTTCGTCTCGAAAGTGATGAAATCGATCTAGCCGCGCGGCTCGCCTTGACGGTTGACAGTCACGGTGGCGCCGGGCGGGCGGTCCATCTGGACGCGATGCTCCTGGCCGCGGAAGCGGTAGCTGACGTCCCAGTACTCGGTACGGGCATGGCCCGGGTTTTCGGTGCAGCGCCGCACGCCCGCGCGGTCGCCGCCGTCCCGCAGCTCTTGTTCGTCACGGCCCACCTGGGCGCCGATCAGGCCGCCCGCCACCACACCGCCGGCCGTGGCCAGATCACGGCCGCTGCCACCGCCCACCTGGTGGCCCAGGATGCCGCCGATCACGGCTCCTGCGATGGCGGCCGGCACGTTGGCACGCTGGCGCTCGGGAGGCAGCTGATCGCGCTCCAGCCAGCAACGCTGATCGGGCGTGGCCACCACGGCTCTCGAGCCGATGACCTCGGCCTGGTAGAGGCGTTCGTTGTTGCGCCGCCGGGCGTCATAGACAGGGGTGGGCGTGTCACGCCACTCGCCCTGCCGCGCGGCACGGCCGAGCGGGCGCAGCGAGGACAAGCGCTCGTCCAGACCCACCGAGCTCAGCGAGGGATAGCGGCCCTGGCGCAGCAGCACGCAGCGGCCGCCAAAGTCGGCATGCTCGCAGGCCTCCCAACGGCCGCTGTCGACCACCGCGGACGAAGCACGGTCGTTGAAACCCAAGCGCTGCAGATCCGCTACCGATCGGCTGATGCGCCAGTTGCGGCCTTCGAAGCCCTCGCGTTCATACAGGGTCACCTGGGCGCTGGCCGTCAGGGCCAGCAGCACGCCGCCCAGACCCAGCCAGCGACTTGTGTGCAAGCGCAGCAGCTTCATGTTCGTCTCCGGTAGTCGCCGATCGTCGGCCTTAGAGCCGCCCCATCAGCATCAGCACAATCAGCACCAGCAGCAACAGGCCCAGGCCGCCGCTGGGCACATAGCCCCAGCTGCGGCTGTGGGCCCAGGTCGGCATGGCACCAACCAGCAGCAGGATCAGCACAATCAGCAAAATCATCGACAGGCTCATGGCAGGCTCCTCAAGGGATCAGTGAGTAGATGGAACTGGCCGGCGCGGACGCCGCCACCGGCACTCGTGGGCAGGAAGCGGCTGATGTTGTCGTTCATGCGGACTCCTGGATGGACGCCGCGGACTGTCGCCCGGTGAGCAGGCTCAGGCTTTCATGCGAGCCCTGGCCCAAGGGTTTGCCGACCACCGCCGACACGGCCAGGGTCAGCATGCGCCGCACGCGGCTGGCGGGGGCGTCCCAGTACTCGGCGGTATCGGGCATGAACTTCAGCAAGGCCAGGTTGCGGCTGCCAGGCCCGTCGGGGAACCAGGGCCGGGACAGCGGCGACCACAGGCGCTTGATGCGTTCGCGGTCCATCACCACTTCGCCACGGCCCGACAGCGAGACATAGGTCGCATGCGCGGTGTCGCAGAAACTCAGGTTCATCGCCTGCAGGCGGGACAGCTTGTCCGATTGCAGGTCGGCAAAGAACCACAAAGAGCCCAGTGCATCCATCTCCAGCGGCGTCATCGGCTGGCTCAGCAGTTGCCCCCGTGCGTCCACCCCGGCCAGCATGGCCACAGGCATGTCCTTGACGAGCTGTGCCAGCAGGATCAGGTCCGGGCTGTGTTGAGGTTGGATCTTCATGGGCCGATCTTTCGTTGGGCCGGGCAGGGTCGCCGATTCACAGCGTAGGGAGGCTGCGTCGCCGGGTCGGTGCGATAGCGCACCGACCAGTTTCCAGGCGCCGGCCCGCCCGGTCGAGCTGTGCCAGGCCCCGTTTTGCGGCCGAACGGGCATGCCCCCGATGAACGGTCGAAGGCCGAAGAGGCGGTCTCAGCCAGCGAACTGACGGGCCGCAAAGGCCCAGACCATGCGCGAGGCATCGGGCCCGCGACCATCGCTGAATGGGCGGCCGGCGGCCCCGCCGCTCCAGGCATGGCCCAGGCCTGCCACCTCGACCAGGGTGGCCACCATGGCCCGGCGATGCTTGAATTCGGTCACCTGCATCGGATAGCGCCGGCCGCGCTGGATCCGCCGCTCCCGGCCGGCTCGCGCGCCTGCCGCCGCGGCCCATTGCTGCACGGCCGCATGGCCGTTGCGGGCCGACACCACGGTGTCGGCGCCTCCCTGTATCACCAGCAGCGGCGGCCAGCCCGGGGTCAGGGCTTGCACCGGGCTGGTGGCGGCCAGCGGCCGGGTATGGCCGCGGCCATGCATGGCGCCGAAGGCCGTGAGCGTGGAGTGCGCCGTACCGGGCGGGATGCCGGAATGCATCACCACCGCCTTGAAGCGCTGCGGATGGCGTGACGCCAGCAGGGCCGCCATGCTGGCACCCGAGGACAGGCCCGCCACCGCCACGCGCTCGCGATCGGCCGGATACAGCAGGCAGACCTGGTCGACCGCCTGCAGTATCAACGCCGCCTCGCCATAGGCCAGGCCGGAGGGTGTGTCGAACCAGTTCCAGCAGCCCTGCGCATTGGCCAGGCGGTCCTGCTGGGGATAGAGCACCAGGAAGCGCTCGCGCGCCGCCACCCGGTTCATGCGCGTGCTGAGCGCGAAGTCCTTGGCGCTCTGGCCGCAGCCATGCAGCATCACCAGCAAGGGAAGGCGCTCGTTGCGCCGCAGCCCGCTGGGGCGGAACAGCCAGAAGCGGCGCAACCCGGCCGGGCCGGCCACCATGCCGGCCAGCCAGTCGCCCGCCCGGGCGGCGGCCGCTGCGCAGCGACGGCGGGCCGCAGGCTGTGCTGCAGCGCCTGCGTGCCGGCACGCAGGGCGCCGCGAGTGGCCGCGCCGAAGCCGCGTCCCAGCGCCCGGACCCATGCCGCGCCGACCCAGCGGCCGGAACGCGCCACGCCGGCCTAGCGGCGGCGCTGGGCCGAAGCAGACGGGGCCGCCTCGGCCACCGCGGCGCCGGCCTGCTGGACGCGCCGCGCCATTTCGGCCTGGCCCTGTGCCACGGCCGCCATGCCGTTCCGGCCGACCTCCAGCACGAACTCGCTGTAGTTTTTCATCACGCCCTGCATCAACTGGGCGAAGGCGCCCGACTGCAGCAACTCGGCGGCAGACTGCTGGCCCTTGCGCACCAGGTCCTTGGCATCGGCCAGTGTTTGCGACATCACTTCGGGCGACATCGAGAACTGGGTTAGCAGTTCCATATTGGCCTGAGTCAGCTTGATCAAGGGCTGCATGGCCTGCTGCAGGGCGGGCGTATCGGGATCGTCAGGCATGGAGGCTCCTCGGTTCGATAGCAAAAGGTGAAGCGTCGCCGTCGCGAGCTTCCTTGAGTCGTGCAGTCTGTCGGCCGACCGGGTGTGCGTCTGTACGTCAGCGCACGGCCGGGCGCCCTGGCGCGCCGGATCGGCCCTGTTAGAGTCAAAGCTCCGAACGGCTCGGTCCACAACAGCATCAGAAACCGGAGACAAGCCCATGCAACGCCGCACGATCCTCCTGGCCGGCGCAGCCAACCCCCTGTCCCTCGCCCTGCCCCGGCTGGCCCTGGCCCAGGCGCCCGAAAAGCCCAAGCTGACGATCGCGGTGGGCGGCAAGAATCTGCTCTATTACCTGCCGCTGACGATCGCCGAGACCCAGGGCTATTTCAAGGCCGAGGGGCTGGACGTGACGATCGCCGATTTCGCCGGCGGCTCGCGCGCGCTGCAGGCCCTGGTCGGCGGCAGCGCCGACATCGTCTCCGGCGCCTTCGAGCACACGATCAATATGCAGACCAAGGGCCAGCGCCTGCGCGCCTTCGCGCTGCAGGGCCGCGCGCCGCAGATCGTGCTGGGCGTGAACCCCAAGACGATGCCCAACTTCAAGAGCGTGGCCGAGCTGAAGGGCAAGAAGCTGGGCGTGACGGCGCCGGGCTCGTCCACCAATGTGCTGGCCAATTTCGTGCTGGCCAAGGCCGGGCTCAAGCCCGGCGACGTGTCCATCATCGGCGTGGGCGCGGGCAGCGGCGCGGTGGCGGCGATGCGCGCCGGCCAGATCGACGCGATCAGCAATCTGGACCCGGTGATCACCTTGCTGGCCCGTTCGGGCGACCTGAAGATCGTCTCCGACACCCGCGTCGTGGCCGAGGCCGACAAGGTGTTCGGCGGGCCGATGCCGGCCGGCTGCCTCTACACCGCGCAGAGCTTCATCGACAAGCACCCGGCCACGGTGCAGGCGGTGACGAACGCGATCGTGCGGGCGAACAAGTGGATCCAGCAGGCCGGCCCGAGCGACATCATCAAGGCCGTGCCGGAGAGCTATCTGCTGGGCGATCGCGCGGTCTATGTGGACGCCTTCCTGGCCGCCAAGGGAGCGCTGTCGCCGGACGGCCTGATCCCCGAGGCCGGCGCCGAGACCGCGCGCCGTGCGCTGGCCAGCGTGGACAAGGAGATCGCCGCAGCCGGCAATATCGACCTGAAGGCGGTCTACACCAACGACTTCGTCCGCCAAGCGAATGCCAAATACCGCTGAGGCACCGGCGCTCGCGCTGAGCGACATCAGCTGCACCTTTGTCGCCAAGGACGATCCCGGCCAGCGCTACACCGCGGTGCGCGAGGTGGCGCTGACGGTGGGTGCCGGCGAGTTCGTCTCGGTGGTCGGCCCCACCGGCTGCGGCAAGAGCACCCTGCTCAATGTGGCGGCCGGGCTGCTGGAACCGAGCAGCGGCACGGTCTCGGTGTTCGGCGCGCCGCTCGTCGGCATCAACCAACGCGCCGGCTATATGTTCCAGGCCGAGAGCCTGATGCCCTGGCGCACCGCGCTGGGCAACGTGATGGCCGGGCTGGAATTCCGCGGCGTGGCGGACGCCAGGGCCCAGGCCGAGGACTGGCTGCGCCGTGTGGGCCTCGGGGCCTTCGGCGACCGCTACCCGCATCAGCTCTCGGGCGGCATGCGCAAGCGCGTCAGCCTGGCCCAGACCCTGGTGCTGGACCCCGACATCATCCTGATGGACGAGCCCTTCTCGGCGCTGGACATCCAGACCCGCCAGCTGATGGAGAACGAGCTGCTGGCGCTGTGGGCCGCGAAGAAGAAGGCCGTCCTGTTCATCACCCACGACCTGGACGAGGCGATCGCGATGAGCGACCGCGTGGTCTGCCTCAGCGCCGGCCCCGCGGCGCGGCCGATCGGCGAGTTCGCGATCGACCTGCCGCGCCCGCGCGACGTGGCCGAGGTGCGCAACCAGCCGCGCTTCGTCGAGCTGCACCAGGCGATCTGGAGCGTGCTGCGCGAAGAGGTGCTGAAGGGTTATCAACAGCAACTGGCGGCCTGATCCATGTGGAAACTGATCAAACCTCGCCCCGGCAATCTGCGCGTCTGGCAACTCACCCTGCTGCTGGCGGTGTTCGGCGTCTGGCATCTGCTGACCAAGCCCGGCCTGCTCCCGCCGCTGATGTTCGAGAACGAGCAGCAGGCCGCATTCTTCTTCGGCGAGCCGCTCAAGATCTTCGGCCGCATCTGGAACTGGTTCTTCGCCAATGCCGACATCTACGAGCACCTCTGGGTGACCCTGCTGGAAACCGCGCTGGCCTTCGCGATCGGCACCGCGCTGGGCCTGGGCGGCGGGCTCTGGCTGGGCCTGTCGCCGCTGGCCGCGGCCATCTGCGATCCCTATATCAAGGCGCTGAACTCGATGCCGCGCGTGATCCTGGCGCCGATCTTCGCGGTCTGGTTCGGCCTGGGCATCGCCAGCAAGGTCGCCCTGGGCGTGACCCTGGTGTTCTTCATCGTGTTCTTCAACGTCTACCAGGGCGTCAAGGAGGTCAGCCCGGTGGTGCTGGCGAACGCCCGCATGCTGGGCGCCAGCCAGCGCCAGCTGCTGCGCCATGTCTACCTGCCCAGCGCCACCAGCTGGGTGTTCAGTTCGCTGCACACCAGCGTGGGTCTGGCCTTCGTCGGCGCGGTGGTGGGCGAGTACCTGGGCTCCTCGCGCGGCGTCGGCTATCTGATCCTGCAGGCCGAGGGCGCCTTCGACATCAATACCGTGATGGCCGGCATCCTGGTGCTGACCGCCTTCGCGCTGGCGCTGGACGCCGCGGTGGGCCGCATCGAGCATCGCCTGATGAAGTGGCAGCCCAGGCAGGGGCAGACGGAAAAGCTCTGAGCCCCGGGCGCCCGCGGCTATGCCGCCGGCCATGACCTCGACGGCCCCACCGGCGCCCTCCTTGGGCGTGAGATAGCGAGCGGCGATAGGCGGCCTCCGGAATCTCGATCCGGCCGGCCGCGCGCGTTCACTGTGACGGCGGCACCGACGCCGTCGCCGTCGCATGCACGGCGAGCCGGCCGTCGGCCCCCCACAGCTTGGCCTCCAGGAAGACAAGCTGCTTGCCGGCCTTGACCACCGCGGCCTCGCCGCGGCATTCCCCCAGCTTCATCGGGGCGACAAAGCTGCTCTTGATCTCGACCGTGGGCAGCCAAGCCCTGGTCTTGGCGAAGGCCGTCACCGAGATCAGGACATCGACCATGGCGACCGCGAAGCCCCCCTGGACATGGCCGAAGTGATTCCTGAAGGCCGGCTGGGGCGCGAAGCGCAGGACAACCCGGCCCGCGTCGAAGTCCGCTTCCTCGACGGCGAAGGGGGTCAAGGCGGCACAGTCCGGTTGAGGCTGCGTGCCGAGAAGGCCTCGGAGCTCGGCTGCATGAGACATGGTGTCGCTCCTGCTGACGACCTCGGCCCGATGCCAGGTCGAAGGCCGCGGCCTGTCGACGAACGCCGAACCGACCGGTGACTCGGGCCTCAAGCTAATCGTTCCAGAGGCTCTCGACAAGCTCGCCAACCTCGGGCGAGGCGCCGGCACGCCTTGCATTCTTCCATTCCTGAGGCGCGGGGGCCGGCCGCTTCGATTCCTTGCCGTTCCAGGTGGCAATCTTCAGGGCAAGCACGACGGGTCCCCCGAGGACCTCGAACGGTCGGACGGCCGCGACCCTCGCGATGATCTGCTGCCTGAGTTCCAGGTCCAGCAGGGCATCGAAATCGAGCCAGACTCTCGACTCCAGCCCGGGTCGGACGGCCACCACCACAAAACCGCCAACGGCCTGCTTGGCCCCGCTGGCAATCACCGCCTCGCGCGTGGCCGCCTCCACCGCCCTGACATAGCCGGCCATGGCGTCGACGCTGGGCACGCGCGCTTCGAGCGTCGAGCTTGGCTGCAGAAGAATGACGTTGAAATAGCTGACGGGCTCGGACGCCTGCGCGCGCGCCATGGCGACAAGTGAGAGCAGCAGCAGGGACAGAAAACGCATCTTGGGAAGGCCTAGACCTAAGAATCGGGTAGGTCCGAAGGACCGAGCGGGCCGAGGGGGGCCCGGATCGGCGAATCTTAGGCCTCAAGTCGAATCTCCGACTGTTCGGCTCCCTCGTGATGGGGCCTGGCGCAGACCCGAGGCTCGGCGCCGTGCCCGCGGCGCGCTGAATCATCTCTTCCGGCGAGCCCCCACTGCGACCTCTTGGACGCGTCGCTTGGCCCACAGCGGCCCCGTCTTGCATGGCGCGTCTTAAGGAATCGCAAAGCATGGCTGCCCAGAATTCGCGCCATCGTCGGATTTCACCCCGCCCATGCGCGTATTTGCTGCTCTTGTCGCCCGCCTCCCCCGGCCCTCCCCGCGCTCGCCGCTGACCCTGGCCTGGCTGGGCGCGCTCTGGCTGGGCCTGCTGTGCAACTGGCCCCTGTGGCAGCGCCTGCTGCAGCTGCCCGAACTGGCCAACCCGCGCGGCAAGCTGTTCCTGCTGGCCTTCATGGGCATGGTCACCGCGCTGCTGGGCATGCTGCTGAGCCTGCTGGCCTGGCAGCGCAGCATCAAGCCGGTGCTGGTCGTGCTGCTGCTGGTGGCGGCACCGCTGGCCCATTTCATGGGCAGCTACGGCATCGTGATGGACGCCGGCATGCTGCGCAATGTGATGCAGACCGACGCGCACGAGGTGCGCGACCTGCTGAACCTGCCTCTGCTCGCCAGCCTCGCCCTGCTGGCCGGCCTGCCGCTGCTCTGGCTGCTGCGCAGACCGGTGGCGCCGGGCCCCTTGCTGCGCCGCGCGGGCTTCAATCTGCTGGCCTTCGTGCTGGGCCTGGGTCTCGCGCTGCTGCTGGCGGCGGCCACCTTTGCCGACCTGGCGTCGACGATGCGCAACCACAAATCGCTGCGCTACATGATCAACCCGCTGAATGCGGTCTATGCGCTGGGCAGCGGCCTGTACGGCCCCGGCGCCGGCACGCCCGGGCCGGTGCAGCCGCTGGGCCAGGACGCGCACTGGCAGCCGCGTCCGGGCAAGCCGCCGCTGCTCTTGCTGGTGGTGGGCGAGACGGCGCGGGCCGACAACTTCTCGCTCAACGGCTACGGACGCGCGACGAACCCGCAGCTGGCGCAGCGCGAGGTGCTGAGCTTTCGCGAGGTGAGTTCCTGCGGCACCAGCACCGCGGCCTCCCTGCCCTGCATGTTCTCGCCGCTGGGCCAGCAGGCCTTTGCCGCGCAGAAGCAGCCGCAGGAGAACCTGCTGGACATGCTGCAGCGCGCCGGCCTGGCGGTGCTGTGGCTGGACAACCAGTCGGGCTGCAAGGGCCTGTGCGATCGCGTGCCGCATGCTCAGGCCGGCGACGGCGGGGCCGAGCTGCCGAGCGGCCTGTGCAGCGAGGGCGAGTGCCTGGACGAGGCCCTGCTGGCCGGCCTGGAGCAACGCCTGGCCGCGCTCGACCCGGCCAAGCGGCAGCGCGGCGTGGTGCTGGTCATGCACCAGATGGGCAGCCATGGACCGGCCTACTACAAGCGCTCGCCGGCCAGTGCCAAGCCCTTCGGCCCCGAGTGCACCAGCAACGCGCTGCAGCAATGCGCGCGCGAGCAGGTGCTGAACGCCTATGACAACTCGATCATCTACACCGACCGCGTGCTGGCCCGCGCGATCGACTGGCTGGGCGGCCGGCAGGCCGTCTACGACCCGGCCCTGCTCTATGTGTCGGACCATGGCGAGTCGCTCGGCGAGGGCAATCTCTACCTGCACGGCATGCCCTATGCGATGGCCCCGCGGGAGCAGACCCATGTGCCGCTGATCCTGTGGCTGCCCGAGCGCAGCGCTGCGGCGCAGGGCCTGCGGCCCGGCTGCCTGGCCGGCCGGCTCGACCAGCCGGTCTCGCACGACGCGCTGGCCCACACGGTGCTGGGCTACAGCCGGGTCGCCACCCGGCTCTACCGGCCGGAATGGGACCTGCTCCAGCCTTGCCGGGCTTGAATCGCCCGCCCCCTACGCACCGCACGCCCCCTCCCGCAAGGAGCCAGCGGGCTAGAACAGCTCGTGCTGCGCCGGGCCGGCGCCACCCGGCGGCCGGAACTGGCTCAGGTCCACGCTGCGGCGTTCGCGCCGCAGGCCCAGGCGCTCGCAGGCCTTGCGCAGGCGCTGCTGCATCAGCTCGGCCCACAGCCCCTCCCCCGTCATGCGGGTGCCGAAGCGGGCGTCGTTGTCGCGGCCGCCGCGCATGTCGCGCAGCCGCGCCATCACGCGCGCGGCGCGCTCGGGGAAGTGCTGCTGCAGCCAGTCCTGGAACAGCGGATTCACCTCCCAGGGCAGGCGCAGCGGGATGCTGAAGGCGCTGCTGGCGCCGGCCTCGGCCGCGGCCTCCAGCACGCGCTCCAGTTCCGGCTCGTTCAGGAAGGGGATCAGCGGCGACACGCTGACGCCCACCGGCACGCCGGCCTCGGCCAGGGTCTTGATGGTGCGCAGGCGCCGGTGCGGCGCGGCGGCGCGCGGCTCCATCAGGCGCGCCAGTTCCGGATCCAGCGTCGTGATCGACAGATAGACCGAGACCAGGCCGCGCGCCGCCATCGGCGCGAGCAGGTCCAGGTCACGCTCGACGCCGGAGGACTTGGTCACCAGCGAGAAGGGATGCGCGCAGGCCGCCAGCACCTCGACGATGCCGCGCGTGATGCGCAGGCGCCGCTCTACCGGCTGGTAGGCATCGGTGGCCGTGCCGATCACCAGGGACAGCGGCTTGTAGTGGCGCCCCGCCAGCGTGGCGCGCAGCCGCTCGGCCGCGTTGACCTTGGCAATGATCTTGGTCTCGAAGTCCAGACCCGGCGAGAGGTTCAGGTAGCTGTGCGTCGGCCGGGCAAAGCAGTAGATGCAGCCATGCTCGCAACCCCGGTAGGGATTGATCGAGCGGTCGAAGCTGATGTCCGGTGACTGGTTGCTGGAGATGATGTTCTGCGCGCGCTCCTCGATGATCTCGGTCTCGGGCGGCAGGTGCTCCTCGTGCGCCTCCTGGTCCAGCGAACCCCAGCCGTCGTCGTACTGCTCGCGCAGCTCGCTTTGGTAGCGATGCGCGATCGCCCAGGCGCTGCCACGGCCCTTCAAGGCCTCGGGTTTCACATAGAGCGGCTGGGCCAGGGCAGGCTTGCGCTTGGTACTGGGATCGAATGGCATACTGTGAATTTATACAGTATTCAGCCAAATTACCAGCCGGCTTCAGCTCAGGGGGATGCCCGCATCCAGCAGGAAACGCGACGGTGCCGCGGGATTGAAGGCCAGGGTCAGGCATTGCCGGGCGCGGGTCATGGCCACATAAAGGAGATTGCGGCTCTCCGCGGCACTCCCCTCCCCGACGAACTCGCCGCGGGAGAGATGGGGGATGAGCACATGGTCGAACTCCAGGCCCTTCGCGGCCTCGATGCTGGACAGCGTCAGGCGCTGCGTCGCCCGCAGGCGGGACTGAGCCTGCTCCAGCGCATGCAGGAGCTGGAAGACGCCGTCCAGGCTCTCGTCCTCGCCAAGCACCAACTGCACCAGCTGCGCGATGTTGTCGCGCACCTGATGGATGTCCTCCTGGCGCACCAGGACGGCACCGGCCAGTCCCAGCGGATCGAGCGCCGTCACAAAGTCCCGACCGAAGGCCTGCAGATCACGCGTCTTGAGCACGGCCATGGCCGCCTGCAAGCTGGCGCGCGCCGGCGCCGCTGCATTGCGCAGGACCTGGCCTGCGATGAAGTCGCGCATGCCATCCGGATGCATCGACGCGTCCTCGATGGCATGCCGCTGCGCGGTCACGGCGTCGACATGGCGCAGCTCGGCGCTGTCGATCAGGGCGCCGGCAAAGAGCATCATGGCCTCCAGCGTTTGCGCACGCAGCGCCTTACTGGCGAAGCCCGTGAAGTCGTCGATGCAGAAGGCCTGCAGGCCGCGCACCAGCAGCACCTCGCGGCGCCGCAGGAAGGGCTGGAAGCCCTCGACGGCATAGCCGATGCCCAGCTTCAGCAGCTCACGCTCGATCAGGATCGAATGCGCCGGCTGGCGCAGCAGGATGCGCAGCTCCTCATGCCGGGACTGCGCCAGGTGATCGCGCCCGATCAGGGCGATCATGCGCGCCATCACCCGATGTGACTCGCAGGGCAGCGCCCGGATCTCCGTCTCGTGATGCCGGAAGGCCGCATAGGGCTTGCGGGCCAGCGCGCCGACCGCCTGCGCCAGGGCCGGGCCGAAACGATGGCTGGCCGTCAGCGGCAGGCGCGTGGGCCGGCCGATCTCCCGGACGAAATGCTCCTGCATGAAGGCGGCCTCGGCGCCCGCCTGCGAGTGGATCACCTGATCGCGATCGCCCACGCCGACGAAGGCGGCGCGCCGGTTGTGCTCGAGCAGGGCCTTGAGGAGGGTGAACATGGCCCGGTTGGTGTCGTGCATCTCGTCCACGACGATCAGGGCCAGGCCCAGCTCAAAGGGCGACTCCCCGGCGCCAAGCTCGTCCAGCATCACGGCCCGGGCCAGGTCATAGGTGGCATCGCCCTCGAAACGGAAGGCCGGCCGATCCGGGTACCCCCCGCGACGAATGAACTCGTAGGCGGCGCGCACGCGCAGGGTCAGGTAGTCGAAGCCGAGTTCCTCGGCCAACTCCGGACTCATCGGGCTCATCGGGCTCTCGGCAGACCATTGCTCGATCAGCATCCGCCCCTTGAGCAGGGCAAAGGACTTGAGCAGGCCCTCGACCAGGGCGCTCGGCGAGCCGCCCGTCACCAGCTCGTCGGGGTAGCGCTCCTGAGGCAGGGATTGGGTGCGCTCGATCGCGCGCAGCACATAGGGCTTGACCTGCTCCTGGCTGGGCAGTTGCAGCGTTCCCTGCCCCTCCAGACCCTCCAGCAGCGACGCACCGAAAGACTCAAAGGTATGGATGCGGATCCCGGCGATCAAGTCCGCCGACACGCCGATCAGGCTCAGCTGCTGGCGCAAGGCCTGGACGGCCGGCGCCGTGTAGGTCAGCGCCAGGATCATCGACGGCCCCGCGCCGCGCATCAGCGCCTGCGCGATGCGCAGCGCCAGCGTGGTCGTCTTGGCCGCGCCGGCATTGGCCTCGATCAGCAGGTGCCGGGCGCGCGTCGCCTGGATCAGGCGCTGCTCGTCCGTGGGCGTGAGGCCCGCCGGGAGAAAGATCGGGTCGCTCATCGGATCAGAAGCCATGGCCGCGATGCATTGTGCCGAGCACATGGGACGGCAGCGAAGGGCCGTGGGCGCTCAATACTCGTCGCGGCCGGGGCCTACATAGCCCGGCGCCAGGTTCTCGAACTTGGTATGCATGCGCTGGAAGGCCAGCTTCACCGTGCCCACCGGGCCGTTACGCTGCTTGGCGATGATGATCTCCGCGACACCCGGCTCCTGGCACTGGTCCTTGGTGTAGTACTCGTCGCGGTAGATGAACATGATGATGTCGGCATCCTGCTCGATGGCGCCCGATTCGCGCAGGTCGGACATCATCGGGCGCTTGTCGGGCCGCGTTTCCACCGAGCGGTTCAGCTGCGAGAGCGCGATCACCGGGCATTTCAGCTCCTTGGCCAGCGCCTTCAGGCCGCGCGAGATTTCGCCGATCACGGTGGCGCGGTTTTCCTCGTTGCCGCCGTTGCCGCTCATCAGCTGCAGGTAGTCGATGATGATCAGGCCCAGCTGGCCGCTGATGCGGGCCTGGCGGCGCGCGCGCGCGCGCACCTCGGACGGGCTCAGGCCCGGGCTCTCGTCGATGTAGATATGGGCCTTGCCGAGCTTGTCGACGGCCTCGGACAGGCGCCCCCATTCGTCGTCGGCCAGGCGGCCCAGGCGCAGACGACTCTGGTCGATGCGGCCGACCGAGCCGACCATGCGCAGCGCCAGCTGCGCCGCGCCCATTTCCATCGAGTAGATGACGACGGGCAGGCCTTCGTTGATGGCCACGTTCTCGCCGATATTGACCACGAAGGCGGTCTTGCCCATCGAGGGGCGCGCGGCCAGCACGATCAGGTCGCCGGGTTGCAGGCCGGCGGTCATGTTGTCGAGGTCGTAGAAGCCGGTGCGCACGCCGGTCACGTCTTCCGCGCCGTTTTCGGCCAACTCGTTGACACGGTCGATCAGCGCGACCACCAGGTTGTCCATGCTCTGGAAACCCTGGCTGCCCTTGTTGCCTTCCTCGTTGATGCGGAAGATCTTGCCCTCGGCCTCGTCGACGATCTCCTTGACCGCCCGGCCCTGGGGGTTCATCGCCGCGCTGGCGATCTCGTCGCTGGCGCTGACCAGCTTGCGCAGCACCGCGCGCTCGCGCACGATCTCGGCATAGCGCCGCAGATTGCCGGCGCTGGGCACGCTCTGCGCCAGCGCGTTCAGATAAGCCAGCCCGCCGCAGTCCGCGGCCTTGCCAAGCGAGGTCAGTTCCTCGAACACCGTCACCACGTCCGCCGGCTTGCCGGCGTTGATCAGCTTGCCGACGGCAGCAAAGATCAGCTTGTGCTCGAAACGGTAGAAGTCCGTCTCCGTCAGCAGGTCGCCGGCCCGGTCCCAGGCGCTGTTGTCGATCAACAGGCCGCCCAGCACGCTCTGCTCGGCCTCGACCGAATGCGGGGGCACGCGCAGACGGGCGACTTCATCGTCGTGGGAGCCGGACGGACCGGCGGGCGAGGCAGAGAAGATGGCAGACATGACAGCGGGCTTCGGGCCCATGGCCCTGTGGACAAGGCTGTGGGCAAGATGTTCACGGTCTGGGGTTACAGCTGTATAAGTCGCAGCCCAGAAGACAAAAAGCCGACGACTGGAGAGTCATCGGCTTTCTTGATCGTTGCAGCCCGAAGGCCGCAGCGCCATAGGGGGTGACGCTTATTCCGCTTCGGCGACCACTTGCACGGTCACTTCGGCGACCACATCGGTGTGCGGAGCCACGTTCACGGCGAACTCGCCCACGGTCTTCAGCGGGCCGTTCGGCATGCGGACCTGAGCCTTGGCCACGGCGAAGCCCAGCTTGCCCAGGGCTTCGGCGATGTCGGCGTTGGTGACCGAACCGAACAGACGGCCGTCCACGCCAGCCTTCTGGCTGACGCGCACGGTCTTGCCGCTCAGGCTCTCGCCCAGGGCCGTGGCGGCTGCCAGCTTCTCGGCGGCGGCCTTTTCCAGTTCGGCGCGCTTGGCTTCGAATTCCTTGATCGCGGCCGCGGTGGCACGACGTGCCTGGCGGGTCGGGATCAGGAAGTTGCGTGCATAGCCGTCCTTGACCTTGACGACGTCGCCCAGGTTGCCGAGGTTGGCCACTTTTTCAAGCAGGATGATTTGCATGACGGGTGACTCCTCAGACCTTGTGCTGGTCGCTGTACGGCAGCATGGCCAGGAAGCGGGCACGCTTGATGGCGACGGTCAGCTGGCGCTGGAAGAAGGCGCGCGTGCCGGTCAGGCGAGCGGGCGTGATCTTGCCGTTTTCGCCGACGAAATCGCGCAGCGTGTCGATGTCCTTGTAGTCGATGGACTCGACGCCAGTGACGGTGAAGCGGCAGAAACGCTTGCGGCGGAACAGCAGCGATTGTTGGTTGCGCTTGGGCTTGCGGTCCTTGGAGAACCGACCTTTACCACGTGGCGGGGGCATAGTAGACCTCTTTCAATTCAATCCGGATTCGAACAATTCGGTGCGGGGCCGAGGCTGGCTTCCAGTTCGGTAATGTGGAAGATCGTTCCACGACCGTTGCGCATGGCGGCGAGAAAGCCCGTGAAACAGGCCGAACCTCCGACGCCAAGCGCCTGAACGCGCTTGCAGATCTCACCGATCGCCACCGCCCGGATCTCCATCGAGACCTTGCGGGGCCTGCCGGCTTCCGTCACCTGGGACTCATGCTTCAAGCTGAAGTCCAGGGCAGTCTGGCCGGCGGGTGTGTATCTGATCAGTCCCAGCTCGAGCAGTTGCGCTTGCAGAACAAGGCGGTTCACTGCGCGAGCAACACCAGCTCTTTAGGCTTCTTGAGGCGCCTTGCGGGCCTCTTCGCGCTCCACGGCCTTCATCATCACCGAAGGCGTGGTCTCGGCCTTGCTCTTCACCACGGTCATGTGGCGCAGCACGGCGTCGTTGAAGCGGAAACCGGTCTCGAGCTCAGCCAGCACTTCCTTGCTGCACTCGATGTTCAGGCACAGGTAATGGGCCTTGGCCAGCTTCTGGATCAGATAGGCCAGTTGGCGGCGGCCCCAGTCCTCGACGCGATGCACCATGCCACCGCCAGCGGTGATCAGGCCCTTGTAGCGTTCCAGCATGGCCGGAACCTGTTCGCTTTGATCCGGATGGATCAGCAGAACGATCTCATAGTGACGCATAAACACTCCTTGTGGATTCCAGGCCGGGAACATCCGGGCCCGGGAAGCCGCCCCACAGCGTCAAAGTCATGGGTACGGCAAGGGAAAGCCCGCGATTGTAGCGCGATGTCGCCCTTTGGGCAAGAAGCCCGCTTCAGGGGCCGGCCGGCCGGCGCAGCGCCTCGATCAGGGAACGCTGCGCCGGCCCCGGTGCCGGGGTCAGCAGGCTGACCAGAACCGCCGCAGCCAGGCCCGCCGGCACACCGAACACGCCGGCCGAGATCGGCTGGATGCCCCACCAGAGCTCGGGCGGCCCGGCCAGCTTGAGCGCGGCGCGCAGCCAGGGATGGGCGGTGACCATGTAGTAGCCGGTCACCGAGAGGCCCACCAGGATGCCGGCCATCGCCCCCCAGGCATTGGCGCGCGCCCAGAACACGCCGAGCAGCAGCACCGGCACGAAGGCGGCGCCGGCAAAGGAGAACGCCGCCGAAACCAGCAGCAGGATGTCGGCCGGTTTCTGCGCCGCCACCGCCGCCGCGGCCAACGCGGTCAGCAGCAGCAGGGTCTTGGACACCATCACCCGCTTGGCCGCCGAGGCGCGCGGGTTGATCACGCGATGGTAGATATCGTGCGCCAGGGCGCTGGAGATGGTCAGCAACAGGCCATCGGCGGTGGACAGCGCCGCGGCCAGGCCACCGGCGGCCACCATGCCGGACACCACATAGGGCAGCCCGGCCAGCTCCGGCGTCACCAGCATCACGATATCGCCGCCGATCTGCATCTCGCCGAGCTGCAGGATGCCGTCGCGGTTGATGTCCGATACCGACAGCAGGCCGGGGTCCACCTTGGCCCATTGCGAGATCCAGCCGGGCAACTGACCAAAGGGCGTGCCGACCAGGGTGTCAAAGATCTCGAACTTGACCATCACCGCCAGCGCCGGCGCGGTGAAGTACAGCAGGCCGATGAAGAGCAGCGACCAGCCCACCGATTCGCGCGCCTCGCGCACCGAGGGCGTGGTGTAGCAGCGATTCAGGATATGCGGCAGGCCGGCCGTGCCCACCACCAGACAGAACACCAGGGCCAGGAAGTTGCGGCGCGACTCGTCGAAGGCGCGTCGCTCGGCCGGAGCGCCCTGCGGATCACCGGCAAAGGCCTGGGCATGGGGCGGCATGCCGCCGAGCGGCTTGGCGCGCGCCTCGAAGGCCGCCTGCTGGCGCAGCCACAGCTCGCGCGCCTCGGCCGGCGTCCTGGGCATGGCCCCGAGACGCTTCTCGGCCGCCTGGATCTGCGCCAGCGGCGCATCCTCGGCCTTGAGCCGGGCCACCTGGCGCAGATTCTCGGCGCGCTCCTGGGCCAGACTGGCCGGCACGTCACGCAGCTTCCTGTCCAGCACCTGCACACGCTGCTGCAGCGCCTCTATCACCTGCAGCTCGGCCGGGTCCTCGCGCAGCTCATGCTCGCGCTCGCTGATCTTCTGCACCTGGTAGCCGTAGACCACCTGCGGCAGCGGCGAGCCGGTCTGCTTGACCGAGAGCCAGACCACCGGCACCAGGTAGGCCACGATCAGGATGATGTACTGCGCCACCTGGGTCCAGGTCACGGCGCGCATGCCGCCGAGGAAGGAGCAGACCAGCACGCCGCCCAGGCCGACGAAGACGCCGATCTCGAAGGTCAGACCCGACAGCCGCGCGGTGATCAGGCCGACACCGTAGATCTGCGCCACCACATAGATGAAGGAAACGCCGACGGCGGCCAGCGCCGCGATCAGGCGCACCGCATTGCTGCCATAGCGGTCGCCCAGGAAATCCGGCACCGTGTATTTGCCGAAGCGGCGCAGATAAGGGGCCAGGCCCAGCGCCACCAGGCAGAAGCCGCCGGTCCAGCCCAGCACGAAGGCCAGGCCGCCATAGCCGCTCAGGTAGAGCGTGCCGGCCATGCCGATGAAGGAGGCCGCGCTCATCCAGTCGGCGCTGGTGGCCATGCCGTTGTAGAAGGCCGGCACCCGCCGGCCCGCGACGTAGTACTCGTCGGGATCGGTGGTGCGGCTCAGCACGCCGATGCCGGCATAGACACCGACGGTGGCGAACAGAAAGGAAAAGCCGATCCAGCTCTTCGACAGCCCCAGCCGCTCCAGCAGCGCCAGCAACAGCACAAAACCGGCAAACCCGAGGGTGTACCAGATGTAGATGCGGTTCAGGCGCGGCAGCAGCGACGACGAGGCGGAGCGACGGATCATGACCGCGGCATCATGCGAGAGGCGATTGCCGGCTGTCGATAGCGATCAACCCGCGAACGCCCGTTCCCATCAAGCGGGGTCCGAGGATCCGGCTTCGCCGGTCCTGCGGACCCGCCCCCTTGAGGGGCGCGCGCAGCGCGGGTGGGTCAATCAGCGCTTGGCCAGCCGCTGCCAGGTCTCGATCACCGTGTCCGGGTTCAGGGAGATCGAGACGATGCCTTCCTGGGCCAGCCAGTCGGCGAAGTCCGGATGGTCGCTGGGGCCCTGGCCACAGATGCCGATGTACTTGCCGGTGGCGCGACAGGCGGTGATGGCGCGCGAGATCAGGGCCTTGACGGCCGCATCGCGCTCGTCGAAATCGCCGGCCAGTTGCTCCAGGCCCGAATCGCGGTCCAGGCCCAGGGTCAGCTGGGTCAGGTCGTTGGAGCCGATCGACATGCCGTCGAAATGCTCCAGAAAAGCCTCGGCCAGGATGGCGTTGGACGGCACCTCGCACATCATGATGATGCGCAGGCCGTCCTGGCCACCGGTGGCCGCGCGCTTCAGGCCGCGCTCGGCCAGCATGCCGACCACGCGCTCGGCCTGTCTCACGGTGCGCACGAAGGGCACCATGATCTCGACGTTCGTCAGGCCCATCTCGTTGCGCACGCGCTTCAGCGCCTCGCACTCCATCGCGAAGGCATCGCTGAACTCGCCGCTGATATAGCGCGAGGCGCCGCGGAAGCCCAGCATCGGGTTCTCTTCGTCCGGCTCGTAGCGCGAGCCGCCGATCAGCTTGCGGTACTCGTTGCTCTTGAAGTCGCTCAAGCGCACGATCACCGGGCGCGGGAAGAAGGCGGCCGCGATCGTCGCGATGCCCTCGACCAGCTTGTCCACATAGAAGGCACGCGGCGAGGCATGGCCACGCGCCACCGACTCGACCGCCTTCTTCAGGTCGGCATCGATGTTCGGATAGTCGAGGATGGCCTTGGGGTGGACGCCGATATTGTTGTTGATGATGAACTCGAGCCGCGCCAGGCCGACGCCGGCGCTGGGCATCTGGGCGAAGTTGAAGGCCAGCTGCGGGTTGCCGACGTTCATCATGATCTTGATCGGGCAATACGGCAGCTCGCCGCGGTGCACCTCGCTGATCTCGGTCTCCAAGAGGCCGTCGTAGATATAGCCGGTGTCGCCCTCGGAGCAGGCCACGGTGACAAGCTGGCCGTCCTTCAGCTTCTCGGTGGCGTCGCCGCAGCCGACCACGGCCGGGATGCCCAGCTCGCGCGCGATGATGGCGGCATGGCAGGTGCGGCCGCCGCGGTTCGTCACGATGGCGCTGGCGCGCTTCATCACCGGCTCCCAGTTCGGGTCGGTCATGTCGGTCACCAGCACGTCGCCGGGCTGCACGCGCTCCATCTCGGCCACGCTGTCGACCAGGCGCACCGGGCCGGTGCCGATCTTCTGGCCGATCGCGCGGCCCTCGGCCAGCACCGCACTGTGACCCTTGAGCTTGTAGCTCATCTCGGCCTGACCCTCGGCCTGGCTCTTCACCGTCTCGGGGCGGGCCTGCAGGATGTAGAGCTTGCCGTCGACGCCGTCGCGACCCCACTCGATGTCCATGGCGCGCTGGTAATGCTGCTCGATGGTCAGCGCGTAACGGGACAGCTCGATCACATCGGCGTCATTGAGCGAATAGCGGTTGCGCTGCTCGGGCAGGTTGTCCACCGTCTTCACCAGCCGGCCAGAGGCGGCCTTCTCCTCGGCCGTGGCGAACTCCATGCGTATCAGCTTGGATCCCAGGTTGCGGCGGATGATGGGCAGCTTGCCGGCCTTCAGCGCCGGCTTGTGGACATAGAACTCGTCGGGGTTCACCGCGCCCTGCACCACCGTCTCGCCCAGGCCGTAGCTGGAGGTGATGAAGACCACGTCCTTGAAACCGCTCTCGGTGTCGATCGTGAACATCACGCCGGCCGAGCCCAGGTCGGAGCGCACCATGCGCTGCACACCGGCCGACAGGGCCACGTCGCTGTGCGCGAAGCCCTTGTGCACGCGGTAGCTGATCGCGCGGTCGTTGTAGAGGGAGGCGAACACCTCCTTCATCTTGTGCAGCACCTCCTCGATGCCCACCACGTTCAGGAAGGTCTCCTGCTGGCCGGCGAAGGAGGCGTCCGGCAGGTCTTCCGCGGTGGCGGAGGAACGCACGGCAAAGGACACGCCGGGATTGTCGGCGGTCAGCTGGGCGAAGGAGGCGCGGATCTGCGCCTCCAGATCGGCCGGAAAGGGCTGCGCCTCCAGCCAACCGCGAATCTCGGCGCCGGCCTCGGCCAGCGCGCGCACGTCGTCGGTATCCAGCGTGAGCAGGCGGTCCTGGATGCGCTTGTCCAGGCCCTCATGCTTGAGGAACTCGCGGAAGGCATGGGCCGTGGTGGCGAAGCCGCCGGGCACACGCACGCCGGATTCGGCCAGTTGCGAGATCATTTCGCCGAGGCTGGCGTTCTTGCCGCCAACCACCTCGACGTCGGTCATTCTCAGATTCTCAAAGGGAACGACCAGGGCGGTCGCGTCATAGCGAGAAGACATGGGAGGGCTCCGTGATGTTGAAAATGCGGGGCTCCCGCCGTACCGATGACGGATACGGGCTGGACGCGCAAAGCCGGGCCACCATTGCTGGATTCTTGTAGGAGGCGGGCGGGCTGCATGGGGCGTCGCTAAGGATTTGGGGACGATTCTACGGGCAAGCCCACTTATGATGGAAACGAACTCCTGCAGGCCCCATGACCATGCCCATTCGCACCGTGTATTTCGTCTCGGACGGCACCGGCATCACCGCCGAGACCTTCGGCAACTCCATCCTGGCCCAGTTCCCGATGAAGCATCGCCATGTGCGGCGCCCCTTCGTCGACACCCCCGAGAAGGCCTATGCCGTGGTGCGCGAGATCAACGAGACCGGCGAACGCGAAGGTCAGCGCGCCATCGTGTTCGCCACCCTGGTGGACCGCGACGTGCTGAAGATCGTGCGCGACCATTGCACGGGCCGCGTGGTCGACATGTTCGCCACCTTCATCGAGCCGCTGGAGGAGGAGTTCCAGGTCAAGAGCAACCACCGGGTCGGCCGCTTCTCCGACGTGGCCCGCAGCCAGGAGTACCACGACCGCATCGAGGCGATCAACTTCTCGCTGGCCCACGACGACGGCCAGTCGGCCAAGAACCTGGCCTCGGCCGATGTGATCCTGGTCGGCGTGAGCCGCTGCGGCAAGACGCCCACCTCGCTCTATCTGGCGATGCAGCATGGCATCAAGGCCGCCAACTACCCGCTGATCCCCGAGGATTTCGAGCGCAACAAGATCCCGGCCTCGCTGGCGCCGCACAAGGGCAAGTGCTTCGGCCTGACCATCGACCCCGACCGCCTGGCACAGGTGCGCAACGAGCGCCGCCCCGGCAGCAAGTACGCCGATCTGGTGAACTGCCGCTACGAGGTCAACGAGGCCGAGAAGATGATGAAGCGCGAGGGCATCTCCTGGCTGTCGTCGACGCACAAGTCGATCGAGGAGATCGCGACGACCATCCTGCGGGACATCCGCCCCGATCGACTCATCTACTGACCCACCCCCTACTCGCTTCGCGAGCCCCCTCAAGGGGGCGCGCCCGCAGGCCCGGCAAAGCCGGAGCCTCGGGCGCCGCTTGGTGAATACCGTTCAGCCCGTCAGGCGCTGGCGGGCACTCTCGTACAGGCAGACCGCCGCCGCGCTGCCGACGTTCAGCGATTCCTCGCCGCCCGGCTGCGGAATGCCCACGGTCAGCGCGCAGCGCTGCAACAGCTCGGCCTGCACGCCCTGCCCCTCGTGGCCCATCACCCAGGCGCAGGGGCTGGGCAGCCGCAGCCGATGCAACTGCTCGTCGGCATGCGAGCTGGTGGCGACCAGGGGCAGGTCCAGCCCGTCCAGATCCTCGGGCGCCAGGCCCTCGACCAGGCGCAGGCCGAAATGCGCGCCCATGCCGGCGCGCAGCACCTTGGGCGACCAGAGCGCCGCCGTGCCCTTCAGCGCCAGCACCTGTCGGAAGCCGAAGGCCGCGGCGCTGCGCAGGATGGTGCCGACATTGCCGGCATCCTGCAGCCGGTCCAGCACCACGGTGTCGACGCCGGTCAGCGGCGCCAGGCCCGCGGCATGCGGCACCTCGAAGCCGAGCTGGGCCGGCGATTCCAGGCCGCTGAGGCTCTTGAAGAGGGCATCGGGCAGGACCAGCACCTTGGGCGCGGCGTCGGCCAATGCCCGCAGGCCGGCATCGGCATAGCCGGTCTCGGTCACCACGGCCAGGCTCACCGCATGGCCGCGCTGCAGGCAGGCGCGGGCCAGATGGTCGCCCTCCAGCCAGACCGAACCCAGCTTGCGGTAGGCGCCGCCGTCCTGGCCGAGCTTGCGCAGGCGCTGCAGCGCCGGGTTGTCGCGCGAGGTGATGTGGAGAACGGTCGTCATAGCGAATCCAGAACTTGGCGCACCGGCGCGAAGCTGCGGCGGTGCCAGGCGGTCACGCCATGCGCCTGCAGGGCCGCGATATGGTCGGCGGTCGGGTAGCCCTTGTGGGCGGCGAAACCGTACTCGGGGTGCGCCTCGTGCATCGCCAGACATTGGCGGTCGCGCGTCACCTTGGCCAGGATGGACGCGGCCGAGATCGCCTGCACCTTGGCGTCGCCCTTGACGATGGCCTCGGCCGGGATCTTCAGCACCGGCAGGCGGTTGCCGTCCACCAGCACCTTGGCCGGCCGCAGGCGCAGGCCCTCGACGGCGCGGCGCATCGCCAGCATCGTGGCATGCAGGATGTTGAGCCGGTCGATCTCCTCCACCGAGGCCTCGGCGATGCAGAAGCACAGGGCCTTGGCATGGATCTCGTCGAACAGGCGCTCGCGCTTCTTCTCCGTCAGCACCTTGGAATCGGCCAGGCCGGTGATCGGACGCAGTTCGTCGAGAATCACCGCGGCCGCCACCACCGGCCCCGCCAGCGGACCGCGGCCGGCCTCGTCCACGCCGGCGACAAGGCCCGGCGCGTCCCAGCTCAAGCCCAGTTGGGTGGGCGGCTCAGACACCGAGGACTTGCGCGATCGCATCGGCAGCCACCCGCGCCGTGTCGCGGCGCAGGGTCTCGTGTTGTTCGACAAAGCGCGCGCGCAGCCGCGCCACCCGGGCCGGGTCGTCCAGCCAGGCCAGGCCCTCGCGGGCCAGGGCCGCAGGCGTGCAGTCGTGCTGGATCAGCTCCGGCACCAGGAATTCGCGCGCCAGCACATTGGGCAGGCCCACCCAGGGCTGGTAGTTCTTCCCCTTCATGCGCCACCAGTTCAGCGCCCCCACCTTGTAGGCGATCACCATCGGCTTCTTGAACAGCGCCGCCTCCAAGGTCGCGGTGCCGCTGGCCACCAGGGTCAGGTCGCAGGCGGCCAGGGCTTCGTGCGAGCGGCCGTCGAGCAGGTCCAGCGCCAAGCCCGGCGCCTGCGCGCGCACCAGCGGCTCGACGAGTTCGCGCAAGCCCGGCGCCACCGGCATCACGAAGCGCAGGCCCGGCCGGGCCCGAGCCATCAGCACCGCCGCCTGCAGCAGCGGCGGCGCGATGTACCTGATCTCGCTCTTGCGGCTACCCGGCAGCAGCGCGACCACGGTGGCGCCGTCGTCCAGGCCCAGCGCGACACGGCTGGCCGCCTGCGGCGGCTCCAGCGGGATGGCATCGGCCAGCGGGTGGCCGACATAGGTGGCGGCGATGCCATGCTGGTGCAGCAGCGCGGGCTCGAAAGGGAAGAGGCACAGCACATGGTCGGCCGCCTTCTTGATCTTCTCGACGCGTTCGGCCCGCCAGGCCCAGATCGAGGGGCAGACGAAGTGCACCGTCTTGATGCCGGCCTCGCGCAGGCGCTGCTCCAGGCCGAAGTTGAAGTCCGGCGCGTCGATGCCGACAAAGACCGCGGGCGGTGCAGCCAGCAAGCGGTCGCCCAGTTGGCGGCGGATCGCCAGCAGTTCGCGGAGGTTCAGCAGCGCATCCACATAGCCGAAGATCGACAGCTTGTGCGAGGGCCACCAGGCCTCGAAGCCCGCCTTCGCCATGCGCGGACCGCCGATGCCCTGGGCGCTCAGCGCCGGCCAGCGCGCCTGCAGGCCGGCCAGCAGCAGGCTGGCGAGCAGATCACCGGAGGCCTCGCCGGCCACCATGCCGATACGGGGCGCGGTGTCTTGCATCGGCGCTCAGCGGACGATGCCGCGCTCGGCCTTGGCGAGGAAGTCCAGCATCAGCCGGACCTCGGCGTCGCCCCCCTGCCCGCGCAGCTCGCCGATCGCGGCCACGGCCTGCTCCAGGGTCAGCGAGCTGCGGTAGAGCAGCTTGTGCATCTGCTTGACGACCGCGATCTGCTCGGCCGAGAAGTCGCGCCGCTTCAGGCCCACCAGGTTCAGCGCACGCGCCGCCAGCGGGTGGCCGTCCGCCGTCATGAAGGGCGGCACGTCCTGGGACACATGGGCCTGGAAGCCCACCATGGCATGGGCGCCGATGCGCATGCGCTGCAGCACGCCGGTCAGGCCGCCGATGGTCACCCAGTCGCCCACCTGCACATGGCCGGCCAGCGTCGCGCCGTTGGCCAGCACGCACTGGTTGCCCAGCACCACGTCGTGGGCCAGGTGCACATAGGCCATGATCCAGTTGTCGTCGCCGACGCGGGTCTCGCCGCGGTCCTGCACGGTGCCCACATTGAAGGTGCAGAACTCGCGCACCGTGTTGCGGTCGCCGATCACCAGCGTCGTCGGCTCGCCGGCGTACTTCTTGTCCTGGTTGGCCGCGCCGATGGAACTGAACTGGAAGAAGCGGTTGTCGCGGCCGATCATGGTGTGGCCCTCGATCACGCAGTGCGGACCGATCACGGTGCCGGCACCGACCTTCACATGCGGCCCGATCAGCGTATAGGCGCCGACCTCGACCGACGCATCCAGCTCGGCCGCCGGATCGACGATGGCGCTCGGATGAATCGTCGCCATGGCGCGCTCAGGCCTCGATGCGACGCATCGTGCACATCAGCTGCGCCTCGACGGCCAGTTCCTCGCCTACCAGCGCGCGGCCGCTGAACTTGTAGACGCCGGCCTTGACGCGGTCCAAGGTCACGTCCAGGAAGAGCTGGTCGCCCGGCTCGACCGGGCGCTTGAAGCGCGCGCTGTCGATGCCAGCGAAATAGACCACCGACTTGTCGTCCAGCTCCAGGTCCATGCTGATCAGGGCCAGCACCGTGGCCGCCTGGGCCAGGGCCTCCAGCATCAGCACGCCGGGCATCACCGGGCGGTTGGGGAAGTGGCCGAGGAAATGCGGCTCGTTGATGCTGACGTTCTTCAGCGCACGGATGCGCTTGCCCTTCTCCAGCTCCAGCACGCGATCGACCAGCAGGATCGGATAGCGGTGCGGCAGCTTCTTGAGGATCTGATGGATGTCCAAATTCATGATGTCTTGTTCTCCAGCGCGCCCGGTCCCGGGCACGCGGCAATGTGGCCAAGCCGGCCTCAGGCCTTGTTCTTCTCGAGCGCACGCACGCGCTCGCGCAGCGCATGCAGTTGCTTCAGGGTGGCCGCGTTCTTTTCCCAGCTCGCATTGTCGTCGAAGGGGAAGGCACCGGTGTACTGCCCCGGCTTGGCGATCGAGCGGGTGATCAGGGTGAAGGCCGAGATGTGCACATGATCGGCAATGCGCAGATGGCCGATGATGCCGGCGGCGCCGCCGACCGTGCAATGCGCGCCGATGCGGGTGCTGCCCGCCACGGCCACGCAGCCGGCCATCGCGGTATGGGCGCCGATGCGCACGTTATGGCCGATCTGGATCAGATTGTCGAGCTTGACGCCCTCCTCGATCACCGTGTCGTCCAGCGCGCCGCGGTCGATGCAGGTGTTGGCGCCGATCTCGACAGCGTCGCCGATGCGCACGGCGCCGAGCTGCTCGATCTTCTCCCAGCGAGCCGTCCCGTCGGCCGACTTCGCCGGCGCGAAGCCGAAGCCGTCCGCGCCGATCACGACGCCGGCGTGCAGAATGCAGCGCGCGCCGATGCTGCAGTCGTGGCCCAGGGTGACATGAGCGGCCAGGCGGCTGCCGGCGCCGACGCTGGCATTGCGCTCGATCACGCAATGCGCGCCGATACGGGCACCGGCACCGATGCGCGCGCCGGCCTCGACAACCGCCAGCGCGCCGATGTCCACGCCTTCGCCCAGCTCCGCGGCGGGGTCGATCACGGCGCTGGGATGGATGCGCGGCGCGGCGGTGGGCCGCTGCCGCGCCGCCCACCATTGGGTCAGGCGGGCAAAGTAGAGGTAGGGATCGGGCGTGAGGATATGGCAGCCGCCGCGCGCCTGCGCGGCATCGCGCAGCACCGGCGCCAGGATCACGCAGCCGGCCTTGCTGCCCGCAAGCTGGGACTGGTAGCGCGGATTCGCCAGGAAGGCGATGGTGTCCGCCTGCGCCTCTTCCAGCGGCCCGATGCGCTCGATCAGCGGATCGGACTCACCAAGAAGATCGCCGCCCAGGGCGGCGATGATGGTGCTGAGGCGGACGCCGGGCACCGGCGATCACTTCTGGCTGTTGAGCGCGTCGATCACCTTCTTGGTGATGTCCACGCGGGAGCTGGCGTGCAGCGCGTCCTGCACGATCAGGTCGTACTTGTCGGCCTCGAAGATCTGCTTGATGACCTTGTTGGCGCGATCGACCAGCACCGACAGTTCCTCGTTCTTGCGCTGGGTCAGGTCTTCCTGCCATTCGCGGCGCTTGCGCTGCAGGTCGCGATCGGCCTCGACCAGATCGCGCTGGCGGCGGTTCTTCTCGGCCTCGCTGAGCGTCGGGGCATCCTTCTCCAGCTTGTCGGCGGCGCCGCGCAGCTTGGTCTCCAGATCCTTCAGCTCTTTCTCGCGCTTGCCGAACTCGGCTTCCAGCTTCGCCTGCGCTGCCCTGGCCTGGGTGGCCTCGCGCATCACACGCTCACTGTTGACATAGCCGATCTTCATTTCCTGTGCTTGCAGGGCCGCGGCCGAGGCGCACAGCGTGGCGGCAACAGCCACCGACTTCAACAGCTTGCTCTTCATCAGAATGCAGTCCCGATCTGGAATTGGAAACGTTCTATTCTATCCGTGGGCTGCTTGCGCACCGGCGTACCGTAGCTCATCTTCAATGGGCCCATCGGTGACAGCCAGCTCAGACCGATACCGGCCGAGGCTCGCACGGAATCTCCCGTGATCTTCTCCTGCTCGCTCCAGACGTTGCCGGCGTCGAAGAAACCGAACAGGCGGAAGGTCTTGTCATTACCCGCTCCAGGAACGGGCACGTACAACTCGGCGTTGGCATTGATGCGTCGATTGCCGCCCGAATAGGAACCGGTCACGTCGACCGGACCCAGCGAGTTGGCCTCGAACACGCGCACCGAGCCCAGGCCGCCGGCGTAGAAGTTCTTGAAGATCGGATAGGGCCGGCCACTGATGCCCTTGCCCCAGCCCAGCTCGCCGTTCAGGCCGATCGTGAACTTGCTGCCCAGCGGAATGTAATGCTGGTACTGCAGATTGGCGCGGGCGTAGCGCGACTCGCCGGCCGCGCTCAGCTCCAGGTTGACGCGCTGGTACTTGCCGCGCGTCGGCGAGATCACGCTGTCGCGGTCGTCGCGCTGCCAGCCGATCGTCAGCGGGATGGCGATGCTGGAGGAGCCGAACTGGTGACGGAACAGGAAATAGCTGTTGGGCAGGCCGGCCGAGGTGCTGATACGGGTCTGCTCGTAGCCGATGCCGAAGAACACGGTATCGACCTCGGAGAAGGGCACGCCGAAGCGGATCGCGCCGCCATGGCTGACCAGCTCGTACTCCTCGCCCAGCGTGTTGACCGGTTTGGTGGTGCGATAGAACAGGTCCACCGCGCGCGACACGCCGTCCACCGTGAAATACGGATCCACGGTCGACAGCACCAGCGCCCGGCCGGTCTTGGCCGTGTTGAGCTCGATGCCGAGGTAGTTGCCGGAGCCGAACACGTTCTCCTGCTTGATCGAGCCCGACAGCGATAGCCGGTTGGCGCTGGAATAGCCGGCGCCCACCATGATGTTGCCGGTCGGACGCTCGGTCACCGTCAGGGTCACGTCCACCTGGTCGGGAGCGCCCGGCACCTCGGTGGTGTCGACATTGACGTCCTTGAAGTAGCCGACGCGCTCGACGCGGTCGCGCGAGGCCTTGATGCGCTGGCCGTCGTACCAGGCCGATTCGAACTGCCGGAATTCGCGGCGGATCACCTCGTCACGGGTGCGCGTGTTGCCCGAGATGATGACGCGGCGCACATAGACGCGGCGCTGCGGCTCGGCCACGAAGGTCACCACCACCTGGCCGGTGGCGCGGTCGATGTCGGGCCGGCTGTCGACCCGCGCGAAGGCGTAGCCGAAGGTGCCGTAGAGATCGGTGAACTGGCGGGTGGTCTGGGCCACCGCCTCGCCGCGATAGGGCTCGCCCGGCTTCAGCGCCACCAGGCTCTTGAAGTCCTCCTCGCGGCCCAGGTATTCGCCCTCCAGCTTCACCGCGGTGACGGTGTAGGGCTGCCCCTCGCTGACCGTGATGGCGATGCTGATGCTCTGCTTGTCCGGCGAGATCGTCACCTGGGTGGAGGTGACGGCGAACTCCAGATAGCCGCGGTTCAGGTAGTAGGAGCGCAGCGTCTCCAGATCGGCATTGAGCTTGGCGCGCGAGTAGCGGTCGGTCTTGGTGTACCAGGTCAGCCAGCCGCTGGTGGTCTGCTCCAGCAGGCCCGTCAGCGTGCTCTCGGAGAACACCTTGCTGCCCAGGATGCGGATCTCGCCGATCTTGGCCGGCTCGCCCTCGGTCACCGCGAAGCTGACGTTGACCCGGTTGCGCTCCAGCGGCGTGATGGTGGTGCTGACCTCGGCGCCGTAGAGGCTGCGGGTCAGGTATTGCCTTTTCAGCTCCTGCTCGGCGCGGTCGGCCAGGGCCTTGTCGAAGGGCTTGCCCTCGCCGATGCCCACATCCTTCAGCGACTTGGTCAGCGCCTCGGTGTCGAATTCCTTCAGACCGACGAAGCTGACGTTGGCGATGATGGGTCGCTCCTCGATCACCACCACCGCGGACTCGCCGTCGATCTGGATGCGCACGTCCTTGAACAGGCCGGTGGCGAACAGCGCGCGGATCGCGGCGGCGCCCTTCTCGTCGTTGTAGCTGTCGCCGATGCGGAAGGGCAGCGACGCGAACACCGTGCCGGGGTCGGTGCGCTGCAAGCCCTCGACGCGGATGTCCTTCAGCACGAAGGGATCGACCGCCCAGGCCGAGCCGGCTTGCAGGGCAGCGGCCAGCGCCAGACTCAGGACAGACGGGCGCAGACGCGCGGACTTGCGAAAGGATACGGACATGCGGGTGAAGTCAGTGCAGGCCCAGCAAGCGGGCCATGTCGTTGGAAAGGGCCAGTGTCATCATCAGCAGCATGATCAGCACGCCAGCGCGCTGCAGCTGCCTGAGCCACCATTCCGAGACGGGGCGGCCGCTCAGACCCTCGAAAAGATAATACATCAGGTGTCCGCCATCGAGCATCGGCAGCGGCAGCAGGTTCAGCACCGCGAGACTCACGCTGACCAGGGCCAGGAAGCTCAGGTACTGCGTCAGCCCCATGCGGGCCGACTGCCCCGCATAGTCGGCGATCGTGATCGGGCCGCTGAGGTTCTTCAGCGAGGCCTCGCCGATCAGCATGCGGCCGAAGGTGCTCAGGGTCAGGGCCGAGACCTCCCAGGTGCGCTGCGTGCCCAGCCACAGCGACTCCAGCGGCCCGTGGCGCACCGTCACCAGCGTCGGCGGCGCCCCCACCTGCGCCTCGATGCGGCCCAGCAACTGGCCGCCCTCGCGCACGATCTTGGGCTGCACGACCAGCTCAAGCGCTTGGCCGGCACGCTCCACCTGCCAGCGCATCGCGGCCGCACGCTCGCCCTCGGCGCCCTCGCGGCCCGCGTTGCGGATGCGCTCGCGCAGCGATGCGGCATCCGCCACCGGCTGGCCGTCGACGCTGAGCACGCGGTCGCCGCTCTTCAGCCCCGCCTGCGCGCCGGCACCGCCGGGCGCCAGCTCGCCCAGCAGCGGCTCCATGAAGGGGCCGCCCAGGCCGATGCGGCGCAGCAGCTGGGCATCCAGCTCGCGCGTCTCCAGCGCGTCGGTATCCAGCCTCAGCTGGCGCTCGCCATGGCCGCGCGCATCGCTGACGCTGAGGTGCAGCCCACGCCCGTCCGAGACGGCCTGCGTCAGCTGCCAGCGCAGTTCCGGCAGCGACTGCAGCTCGGTCCAGTCCTGGCCATCCGTCGAGCTGGCCCTCACCCAGTCGCCGGCGCGCAGGCCGGCGCGCTCGGCCAGGCTGCCGGCCAGCGGCGCGCCCAGCACCGCTTTGGGCTCGTCCACGCCCATCACATTGACCAGCGCGAACAGCAGGATGGCCAGCACGAAGTTGGCCGCCGGCCCGGCCGCGACGATGGCGACGCGCTGCGCCAGCGGACGGTTGTTGAAAGCCTGCGCGCGCTCGTGCGGCGCTACCGGCCCCTCGCGTTCGTCGAGCATGCGCACATAGCCGCCCAGCGGCAGCGCCGACAGCGTGAACTCGGTGGCGTCGGGCCCGCGCTGACGGCGCAGGATCACGCGACCGAAGCCGACCGAGAAGCGCAGCACCTTGACGCCGCAGGCCTTGGCCACCCGGTAGTGGCCCCACTCGTGCACGACGATCAGGACGCCCAGGGTGAGGACGAAGGCCAGCAGCGTCGTGATCACGCGCCCAGCTCCTGCATCAGCCGGCCCGCATGGCGGCGCGCGCGCGCGTCCAGGCCCAGCAGCCCCTCGACACTGGCGCATTCGCCAGCCTCGGGATGCAGTTCCTCCAGCGTCTGGCGGTTGATCCGGTAGATCTGGTCGAAGCGCAGGCGGCGCTCCAGGAAGGCGGCCACGGCCTCTTCGTTGGCGGCGTTCAGCACCGCCGTCGCCCCCTCGGCCGCGCGCAGCGCCTGCCAGGACAGGTAGAGGCCGGGGAAGCGGCGCTCGTCGGCATCCTCAAACGTCAACGTCGGCTTGGCCAGGAAGTCCAGTGTCTCGGCGCCGGATTCGATGCGCTCCGGGAAGGCCAGGCCGTAGGCGATCGGCACGCGCATGTCCGGCGTGCCCAGCTGGGCCAGCACCGAGCGGTCGCGGCAGACCACCATCGAATGGATGATGCTCTGCGGGTGGATCACCACCTTGATCTGCTCCGGCGTCAGATTGAACAGCCAGCGCGCCTCGATCACTTCGAGCGCCTTGTTCATCATGGTCGCGGAGTCGACCGAGATCTTGCGCCCCATCACCCAGTTCGGGTGCGCCACCGCCTGCTCGGGCGTCACCTCGGCCAGGCTGGCCGGGTCACGCTGGCGGAATGGACCGCCGGAGGCAGTCAGCACGATGTGGTCGACGCGCTGGGGCCAGGTCTTGCGGTTCTCCGGCAGGCACTGGAAGATCGCCGAATGCTCGGAGTCTATCGGCAGCAGGGTTCCGCCGCCCTGTTCCACGGCCTGCATGAAGAGCGCGCCGCCGACGACGATGGCCTCCTTGTTGGCCAGCAGCAGCTTCTTGCCGGCGCGCGCCGCCGCCAGGCAGGGCGCCAGACCCGCCGCGCCGACGATCGCGGCCATCACCGCATCCACCTCGGGATGCGCGGCGATCTCGGACAGCGCGGCCACGCCCACCAGCACCTCGGTGCGGCAGCCCTGCTCGCGCAGGCGCAGGCGCAGCTGTGCGGCCAGCGTCGCATCGGGCAGCACCGCGTAGCGCGGCCGGTGTTGCAGGCATTGCGCCGCCAGTTCCTCGACGCGGCTCATCGCGCTGAGCGCGAACACCTCGTAGCGCTCGGGATGGCGCGCCAGCACATCCAGCGTGCTGGTGCCGATGGACCCGGTGGAGCCCAGCACGCTGACACGTTGGCGCAAGGATGAGGGGTTCATTTCAGGAGGCTCAGGGAACTCAGGGCCAGGGCCAGCGGGAACACCGGCAGCAGGGCATCGACACGGTCCAGCACGCCGCCGTGGCCGGGCAGCAGCTGGCTGCTGTCCTTGGCACCTACCGCGCGCTTGATCAGGGATTCGAACAGGTCGCCGACCACGCTCATGCCGGCCAGGAACAGCAGGGCCAGCACGCCGATGGCCGGGCCGAGCCCGCTCAGCAGCAGGCCGTAGAGACTCACCGAATCGACCGCCACGCGAGCATCGATCACGAAGGCCCAGACGAAGCCCAGCACCAGCACGCCAACCATGCCGGTCCACACGCCCTCCCAGCTCTTGCCGGGGCTGATGGCGGGGGCCAGCTTGCGCCGGCCGAAGACGCGGCCGCCGAAGTAGGCAAAGATGTCGGCCACCCACACCAGGCAGAAGATCGACAGCAGGAAGTTGATGCCCCGGGTCTTGGCCAAGGCGATCGCCAGCCAGGCCGCCCACAGCGCCAGCGCGCCCAGCACCAGGCGCAGCAGGCGCGAGGCATGCGGCCAGGCCGCCGGCCCGCCGCGCAGGGCATAGGCCCCACCCAGCACCCAGATCAGCCCGGCCAGCCACCAGCACCAGGGCGGCGGCGCCCGCAGTTGCCCGCCCTGCCCCAGGGCCAGCAAGGTGCCGCCGCAGGCCAGCGCCAGGCCGCCGCCGAACAGCAGGGCCGGCAGGCCGGGCGCGCCATTCAGGCGTGCCCATTCCCAGCCGGCCGCCGCGATCATCCCGAGGGTCAGCAGGGCAAGGGGCCAGGGCGAGGCCGCGGCGACCGCCGGCAGCAGCACAGCCAGCAGCACCAGGGCCGTGATCACGCGTTGCTTGAGCATGAGTGTTAGGGGGAAATGGGGTTCAGGCGCCGGCCAGGGCCGGCGCTTCCTTGACGCCGCCGAAGCGCCGGTCGCGCTCGCGGAAGGCCTCGATCGCCGCGTCCAACTGGGCTTCGCCGAACTCGGGCCACAGGCAGTCGGAGAACACGAATTCGGTGTAGGCCACCTGCCACAACATGAAGTTGCTGATGCGCACCTCGCCACCGGTGCGGATGAAGAGGTCCGGGTCGGGTGCGTAGCTCATCGCCATGAACTCACCGAGCTTGGCCTCGGTCAGTTCCTCCGGCGACACGCCGGCCTTGATCGCGGCGCGGGTGGCTTGCACGATGTCCCAGCGGCCACCGTAGTTGAAGGCGACGTTGAGGGTCAGCTTGCTGTTGTGGCGGGTTGCCGCCTCGGCCTCGTTCCAGGCGTTGCGCAGCTTGTCGGAAACCGCCTCGCGATCGCCGACGATGCGGATGCGCACGCCCATCGCGCCCATGCGCGCCAGGTAGCGCGACACCGCGGCCAGCACCAGGCCCATCAGGCCCGAGACCTCGTCGCTGGGACGTTTCCAGTTCTCGCTGGAGAAGGCGAACACCGTCAGGTATTCGATCTCGCGGTCGATGCAGGCCTGGACGATCTTGACCAGCGCATCGACCCCTTGCTTGTGCCCGAAGAAGCGCGGCAGAAAGCGCTTCTTGGCCCAGCGACCGTTGCCATCCATCACGATGGCGACATGGCGGGGCACCGCCTTGCTCTCGCTTGCCACCGCGAACTCAGACCGCCAGGATCTCGGCTTCCTTGCTCGAGATCAGCTTGTCGATCTCGGCAATGGTGCGGTCGGTCAGCTTCTGCACCTCGTCGGCGCTGCGGCGCTCGTCGTCCTCGGTGATCAGCTTGTCCTTCTGCAGCTTCTTGGCCTGCTCGTTGGCATCGCGGCGCAGATTGCGCACAGCCACCTTGCAGTCCTCGCCGGCATTGCGCACCACCTTGGTCAGTTCCTTGCGGCGCTCCTCGGTCAGCGGCGGCAGCGGCACGCGGATCAGGTCACCCTGGGAGGCGGGGTTCAGGCCCAGATCCGATTCGCGGATCGCCTTCTCGATCTTCGCGCCCATGCCCTTTTCCCAGGGCTGGACGCTGATGGTGCGGGCGTCCAGCAGGGTGACGTTGGCCACCTGCGAGATCGGCACCATCGAACCGTAATAGTCGACGCTGACCTGGTCGAGGATGCCCGGGTGGGCACGGCCGGTGCGGATCTTCTGCAGTTCGTTCTTGAAGGACTCGATCGACTTGGCCATCTTGGCTTCGGCCGTCTTCTTGATGTCAGCAATGCTCATGATTCTTGACCTTGATGTCTGCGGATCGGACTCTAACGCGCGGCCGCGCTCAGACGTGCACCAGCGTGCCCTCGTCCTCGCCCAGCACCACGCGCTTGAGCGCGCCCGGCTTGAAGATCGAGAACACCTTGATCGGCAGCTTCTGGTCGCGACACAGCGCGAAAGCGGTCGCATCCAGCACCTGCAGATTCTTGGTGATGGCCTCGTCGAAGCTGATGCGCGAGTAGCGCGTCGCCATCGGGTCCTTCTTGGGGTCGGCGGTGTAGACGCCGTCCACCTTGGTCGCCTTCAGCACGATCTCGGCGCCGATCTCGGCGCCGCGCAGCGCGGCGGCGGTGTCGGTCGTGAAGAAGGGGTTGCCGGTGCCGGCGGCGAAGATCACCACCTTGCCCTCTTCGAGGTACTGCAGGGCCTTGGGGCGCACATAGGGCTCGACCACCTGCTCGATCGCGATGGCCGACATCACGCGCGCCGTCATGCCTTCCTGGCGCATCGTGTCGGCCAGGGCCAGCGAGTTCATCACGGTGGCCAGCATGCCCATGTAGTCGGCGGTGGCACGGTCCATGCCGACCGAGCCGCCGGCCACGCCGCGGAAGATGTTGCCGCCGCCGATCACCACCGCCACTTCACATCCGAGCTGCGTGACCTCCTGGATCTCGCGCACCATGCGCACGATGGTGGCGCGGTTGATGCCGAAGGCGTCGTCGCCCATCAGGGCTTCGCCGGAGAGTTTGAGCAGGATGCGTTTGTGTGCGGGCATTCGTACCTCGTCAATGCTGTGCTAGCGTGCCGCGATTCTTCCAGACCTTGTGAGCCGAAACCGCGGGCACAAGTGTAAAGGGCGCCAGAGGCGCCCTTCTTGGTCTGCCGGAGCTTATTGCCCCTTGGCAGCGGCCACCTGGGCGGCCACCTCGGCGGCGAAATCGTCCACCTTCTTCTCGATGCCCTCGCCCACCACGTACAGGGTGAAGCCCTTCACCGCGGTAGCCTTTTCCTTCAGCATCGCGGCCACGGTCTGCTTGCCGTCGGCGGCCTTCACGAAGACCTGGTCCAGCAGCGAGACTTCCTTCAGGAACTTCTGCACCGAACCCTCGACCATCTTGGCGACGATTTCGGCGGGCTTGCCGGACTCGGCAGCCTTCTCGGTGGCGATCTTGCGCTCCTTCTCGACCAGCTCGGCCGACACGTCGGCCGACGACAGGGCGGCCGGCTTCATTGCGGCGACATGCATCGCGACGTCCTTGGCGGCCACGTCGTCACCGTCGAACTCGACCATCACGCCGATGCGGGTACCGTGCAGGTAGGAGGCCAGCTTGGCGCCCGCGGCGTAGCGCTGGAAGCGGCGGATCGTCATGTTCTCGCCGATCTTGCCGATCAGGCCCTTGCGCACGTCTTCCACGGTCGGGCCGAAGCCCTCCTGCGACAGCGGCAGCGCCGACAGGGCCTCGATGTCGGCCGGGTTCTTCTCGGCCACCAGGCCGGCCAGCGCGTTGACGAAGGCCAGGAAGGCGTCGTTCTTGGAGACGAAGTCAGTTTCGCAGTTGACTTCGATCAGCGCGCCGGCGCTGCCCACCACGGCCGTGGCGACCACGCCCTCGGCGGTGACGCGCGAGGCGGCCTTGCCGGCCTTGTTGCCCAGCTTGACGCGCAGGATTTCCTCGGCCCGAGCCAGATCGCCGTCGGCCTCGGTCAGGGCCTTCTTGCATTCCATCATCGGGGAGTCGGTGCGGGCACGCAGCTCGGCCACCATGCTTGCGGTAATTGCAGCCATATCAATCTCCGTTGTGCAGCGGGGCCGGCCTTGCATGCCAACCCCTGAATTCATTCAGCTTTGAAAAAAAGGGGCTGAATCAGCCCCCTTCGTTCCGGTTCTTCCGGGGATCCGAGAGGATCAGGCGCCTTCGTTGACTTCCACGAATTCGTCGCCATCGGCGGCCACGGCCTGCACCAGCTCGTTACTGGCGTTGGCACGGCCTTCCAGCACGGCGTCGGCCACGGCCTTGGCGTACAGGGCCACGGCCTTGGCGGAGTCGTCGTTGCCGGGGATCACGTAGTCGATGCCTTCGGGCGAGTGGTTGGTGTCAACCACGCCGATCACGGGAATGCCCAGCTTCTTGGCTTCGGCCACGGCGATCTTGTGGTAGCCGACGTCGATCACGAAGATGGCGTCCGGCAGCGCAGTCATGTCCTGGATGCCGCCGATGTTCTTTTCCAGCTTGGCGATGTCGCGCTGGAACAGCAGGGCTTCCTTCTTGATGGCGGGCTGAGTGCCGGCATCGATCTGGGCCTGCATGTCCTTCAGGTTCTTCAGCGAGGTCTTGACCGTCTTGAAGTTGGTCATCATGCCACCCAGCCAACGCGAGTCGACATAGGGCATGCCGGCGCGCTGGGCTTCCAGGGCGACAACTTCACGGGCCTGGCGCTTGGTGCCGACCATCAGGATCGTGCCGCGCTTGGCAGCCAGCTGGCGCACGAACTTCATCGCTTCCTCGAACTTGGGCAGGGTCTTTTCGAGGTTGATGATGTGGATCTTGTTGCGATGGCCGTAAATGAACGGGGCCATCTTGGGATTCCAGAAGCGGGTTTGGTGACCAAAGTGGACGCCTGCTTCCAGCATCTCGCGCATCGTGACGGACATGGGTAACTCCGAAGGTTGTGTCTAAAATCCGGCCCGAATTGCGCTGCAAAGAATTGAAGCAGCTGCAACACCTTGAAGTGGCCGGTTTGCGATTTGTTTCGCTGCAAGGAGACATTCCTGATCGCAGGAGCGACCGGCAGCAAAACCCAAAGAGTATACACGATTCATGCCCCATGACCTGAGCAGCGCCCTACAGGGCCTGCGCCAAGGCCGGCTGCACGCCGCCGAGCTGCTGCAGCAAAGCCTGGCCGCCGCCAGCGGCCCCGCCTGCCGCCATGCCTTCGTGCGGATGTTCCCCGCGCCGCCGATCGACGCGCCCCACACCCCGCTGGGCGGCCTGGCCGTCAGCGTCAAGGACCTGTTCGACGTGGCGGGCCAGCCGACGACGGCGGCCTCGGCCGCGCTGGCCGATGCGCCGGCGGCCGCGCTCGACAGCCCCGCCGTGGCACGCCTGCGCGCCGCGGGCGCCGCGCTGATCGGGCACACGAACATGAGCGAGTTCGCCTTCTCCGGCCTGGGACTGAATCCGCACCATGGCACGCCCGCCAACCCGGCCACCCGGGCGATCGACGGCCTGGAGCGCATCCCCGGCGGCTCCAGCTCGGGCGGCGCGGTCAGCGTCGCGGCCGGCGCCGCCTGGGCGGCCCTGGGCTCGGACACCGGCGGCTCGATCCGCATCCCGGCCGCGCTGCAGGGCCTGGTCGGCTTCAAGAACACCGCACGCCTGACCCCCGCCGAGGGCTGCATCCCGCTGGCCACGAGCCTGGACACGGCCTGCGCGATCACGCGCACCGTTCGCGACGCGGTGCTGCTGCACGAGGTCCTGGCCGCGCGCCGGGTGGCGCCGCAAGCGCGGCCCTGGAGCGCGCTGCGCCTGGGCGTGCCGCGGGCGATGCTGGCCGACCTGGACACCCAGGTGGCGCGCGACTTCGAGCGCAGCCTGACGCGCCTGAGTGCCGCTGGCGCCCGCATCGAAGCGATCGACCCGGTGCCGCTGCGCGATTTCTCGGCCCTGCAGCTGCAAGGCGGACTCGCGGCCGCCGAGAGCTGGGCCTGGCACCGCCAGCGCCTGGCGGAGCGCGAGGCCGACTACGACCCGCGCGTGGCCCTGCGCATCCGGCGCGGCGCGGCCCTGTCGGCCGCCGACTACATCGACACGCTGAACGCCCGGCGCGCCTGGATCGCGCAGATGGAGGCCGCGCTGCGCGGCTTCGACGCGCTGCTGAGCCCCACGGTGCCGCAGGTCGCCCCCGAGCTGGCGCCGCTGCTCGCCAGCGACGAACTGTTCTTCGCCACCAATCTGTTGATGCTGCGCAATACCTCGGTCGTCAACCTGCTGGATGGCTGCGCCATCACCCTGCCCTGCCACCAGCCCGGCAGCCTGCCGACGGGCCTGATGCTGTGGGCCCCGGCCCTGCACGACGACGCGCTGCTGGGCCTGGCCCTGCAGGCCGAAGCCTTGCTGGCGCACGAGGAGGCCTGAGCGATGCGAGTTGCAGTCGTGGGCGCCGGCATCATCGGCGTCAGCACCGCCTACGAACTGGCCGCCGATGGCCACCAGGTGACCGTGCTCGAACGCAGCGGCGGCGTGGCCGCCGAGGGCAGTTTCGCCAACGCCGGCGTCGTCGCGCCCGGCTATGTCGGCCCCTGGTCAGGCCCCGGCATGACGCTGAAGCTGCTGCGCCAGAGCTTCGGCGCCCATGCGGCGATGCGCCTGGGCGGCGCGCCCGGCCCGCGGGAGCTGGCCTGGCTGTGGCGCTGGTGGCGCGCCGGCAGCGCCAAGACGCATGAGCTGAACCGTCAGCGCATGCACCGCCTGGCCAGCTACAGCCAGCAGCGCCTGCAGACCTTGCGCCAGCAGCTGCAGCTGGACTACGAGCGCGCCGAAGGCTACCTGGTGCTGCTGCGCGGCGCGCGCGAGCTGGCGGCGGCGCAGGGCAGCTTGCGCCTGCTGAGCGAACTGGGCGTCGCGCACCGCCTGCTGGATGCGCAGCAATGCCTGGCCGTCGAGCCCGGGCTGAATGCCGAGATGCCGCTGCAGGCCGGCATCCACCTGGCGCAGGATGAGGTCGGCAACTGCCGCCAGTTCGCACAGGCCCTGCGCGTCGAGGCGCAGCGCGCCGGCGTGCGCTTTCGCTTCCACACCACGGTGCGCCGCATCGAACCCGGCAGCGCTCCCAGCCTGATCCATGAGTACACGCCGCCCGAGGAGAGTCTGGCCGCGCCAACGCGCATCGACTTCGCCTCCAGCGACGGCCCGGCCACCGTGCCGCAGGCGCCCGAGCCGCAGCAGGAGCGCTTCGACGCCATCGTCATCTGCGCCGCGCTGGGCGCACCGGCGCTGCTGCGCCCGCTGGGCCTGAAACTGCCGCTGCAGGCGGTCTACGGCTACTCGATCACCGCGCCGCTGCGCCAGCTGGAGGCGCACCCCGACCTGGGCCCGCGCGCCGCGCTGATGGACGAGCGCTTCAAGGTCGCGATCAGCCGCATCGGCCAGCGCGTGCGCGTGGCCGGCAGCGCCGAGCTGGGCGGCAGGCCCGAGGCCTTCAATCCCAAGCCGCTCGCCACCCTGCACAAGGTGCTGCACGACTGGTTCCCCGGCGCCACGCTGAACGGCCAGCTGCAGCGCTGGAAGGGCGCGCGGCCGATGCTGCCGGACGGCCCGCCGGTGCTGGGCAGCAGCGGCGCGGCCGGCGTCTGGCTGAACCTCGGCCATGGCAGCAGCGGCTGGGCGCTCGCCTGCGGCTCGGCGCGGGTGCTGGCCGATCAGCTGGCGGGGCGCGCGCCGGCCGTCGACACCGAAGGCCTGGACGTCGCGCGGCTGCGCTAGCCGCCTGCTAATCTGCGGCCATGCGTCGCGTCCTGCATGCCCCGGAGAACCTGCCCCTGCACGGCCTGGCCGCCAGCCGCGCCTGGGAGGCCGAGGCGCTGGCCCGCAGCGCGCCGCAGGCCCTGATGCGGCGCGCCGGCCTGGCCGTGGCCAAGCTGGCGTTGGCACTGAAACCCGAGGCGCGGCGCATCGCGCTGCTGTGCGGGCCGGGCAATAACGGCGGCGACGCCCTGGTGGCCGCGCGGGCGCTGGCCCAGACCGGCAAGCGGGTGGCGTTGTGGCTGTGCCCCGGCGCAGGCACCGCCCCACCCGATGCCGCCTGGGCGCTGCGGCAGGCGCTGGACATCGGGCTGGCGCCGCAGGCGACACTGCCGGACATGCTGCAAGCCGATCTGGTGATCGACGGCCTGCTGGGCCTGGGCGCAAACCGTGCGCCGGAAGGCTGGATCGCCGACGCGATCCGGCTCATCAACGCCCAGAGCGCGCCGGTGCTAGCGGTCGATCTGCCCAGCGGGCTGGACGGCCAGCATGGCCGGGCCGGGCTGGCGGTGCACGCCGACCATACCCTGAGCCTGCTGACACTGAAGCCGGGCCTCTTCACCGCGCAGGGCCGCGCGCTCGCCGGCGAGATCTGGTGGGACGCGCTGGAGCAGCACTGCCCCGCCCCGCCCGATGCCTGGCTGCAAGGGCCGCAGGCCCTGGCCGACTGGCGCTCACTCAGCGGCGCGCGCGGCCATGCCAGCCACAAGGGCCGCTGGGGCGATGTGCTGGTCGTCGGCGGCCAGCCCGGCATGCGCGGCGCAGCCTGGCTGGCCGCGCGCGCCGCGCTGGCGGCCGGTGCCGGGCGCGTCTATGCCTGCCTGCTGCAGGGCCCGGCCGGCGAAACCCCGCCGCAGGACCGACCCGAGCTGATGAGCTGGCCCGAAGCCCTGCTGCAGCAAGCCGAGCACTGGGCCCGCCACACCGTGGTGGCCGGCTGCGGCGGCGGCCAGGCCATCGCCTCGGCCCTGCCGTCGCTGCTGGCGCACGCGCATCGCCTGGTGCTGGATGCCGACGCGCTGAATGCGCTGGCCGCCGATGCGGCGCTGCGCCGGCTGCTGCAGGCGCGCCAGACCCAGGGTTGCCCGACGCTGCTGACGCCGCACCCGCTGGAGGCCGCGCGCCTGCTGGGCGGCGACAGCGGCTCGGTGCAGGCCGACCGATTGGGCGCGGCACAGACGCTGGCGCAGGAGCTGGGCTGCACGGTGCTGCTGAAGGGATCGGGCACGGTGATCGCGAGCCCCGGCCTGACGCCGGCCATCAATGCCAGCGGCAATGCGGCCCTGGCCACGGCCGGCACCGGCGATGTGCTGGCCGGCTGGCTGGGCGGATTGTGGGCCCAGTACGACGGCAAGGACCCGCAGGCCCCGCACCGGCTGGGCTGCGCCGGCGCCTACTGGCACGGCCGCGCCGCCGAGCCCGCACAAGGCGGCCCGCTGCGCGCCGCCGACCTGATCGAGCGCATGTACGCGCTGCACGCGGCCTGAGGGCCGCAGCAGCGCGTCAGCAGCGCATCAGCGGCTCATCTCAGCGGCGCTTGCGGCTTTCGCGCGCTTCACTCTTGGGCGCGCCGGCCTGGGCACGCGCCGCCTTGCGCGCGGCCTTCACCGGATGGGCGGCCGCCGTGCCGCCGGCGGGCTTGGGCACCCGGGGCGCGGCCTTGGCCTTCTTGCGGCCGGCCTTCAGCTCGCGGTCCTGACGCTTCACCTGCTCCAGCGCCGCGCTGGCCGTCTGCGGCTCGACCGGCACCATGCGCTCGCCGACCTTGTCGCCCGACTTGTCCCGCATGGCGCGCGCCACCAGCCTGGCCTCGTCGCTGTCGCGCACCAAGCGGAAGTCGATCTTGCGGCCGTCCAGGTCGACGCGGCTGACCTGCACCTGCACGCGCGCGCCGGTGGCGTAGCGCATGCCGGTGCGCTCGCCGCGCAGTTCCTGGCGCACCTCGTCGAAGCGGTAGTACTCGCCGCCCAGCTCGGTGATGTGGATCAGGCCCTCGACATAGAGCGCGTCGAGCTGCACGAACAGGCCGAAGCTCGTCACGGCGCTGACGGTGCCGGAGAACTCCTCGCCCAGATGCTCGCGCATGTAGCGGCACTTGAGCCAGGCCTCGACATCGCGCGAGGCCTCGTCGGCGCGCCGCTCGTTGGCGCTGCAATGCGCCCCCACCACCTCCCAGCGCTCGGCCTCGGTGGAGGCGCTGGCGGGATTGATAGGCTTGGCGCGGCCGGGCCGCTTGGGCGGCTCGGGCACGTTCATCTTGGCCGCGTCGAGCTGGTACTTCTTGCCGGCCAGGTTGGCCTTGATGACGCGGTGCACCAGCAGATCGGGATAGCGCCGGATCGGACTGGTGAAGTGGGTGTAGGCGGTATAGGCCAGGCCGAAATGGCCCGAGTTGCTGCCGGTGTAGATGGCCTGCTGCATCGAACGCAGCAGCATCGCATGGATCTGGGTCGCATCTGGGCGGTCCTTGGTGGCCGCGGCGATGGCCTGGTACTCGCCGGGCGTCGGGTCGTCGCTGATGGACAGGCCCAGCCCGAGCGCGCGCAGATAGGCCTGCAGCGCGGTGCGCTTCTCGGGCGTCGGGCCCTCGTGCACGCGGAACAGCGCGGCATGCTTGGTACCGGCGATGAAGTCGGCCGCGCTGACATTGGCGGCCAGCATGGCCTCCTCGATCAGGCGGTGCGCCTCATTGCGGGTGCGCGGCACGATCTTCTCGATGCGGCCGTTGTCGTCGCAGATGATCTGGGTCTCGGTGGTGTCGAAGTCCACCGCGCCGCGCTTGGCACGCTGGCCCAGCAGCGCGCGGTAGACCTCGTGCAGATGCAGCAGATGCGGCACCAGCTCGCGGCGCCTGGCGGCCTCGGGGCCATGGGTGTTGCCCAGCACCGCCGCCACCTCGGTATAGGTCAGGCGCGCATGCGAGCAGATCACGGCCGGGTAGAACTGGTAGGCACGGGTCTCGCCCGCCTCGTCCACCAGCATGTCGCAGACCATCGCGAGGCGATCCTGCTCCGGGTTCAGCGAGCACAGACCGTTGGACAGCTTCTCCGGCAGCATCGGGATGACGCGGCGCGGGAAGTACACCGAGGTGGCGCGCTCGTAGGCATCGGCATCGAGCGGCTCGCCGGGCTTGACGTAGTGGCTGACGTCGGCGATCGCGACGAGCAGGCGCCAGCCCTGGAAGGCGCTCTTGCCGCGGCCCTGCTTGTGGGGCTCGCAATAGACCGCGTCATCGAAGTCGCGCGCATCCTCGCCGTCGATCGTCACCAGCGGCACATCGCGCAGGTCGATGCGCTGCTTCAGATCCACCGCGCGCAGCTTGTCGGGCAGCTTGGCGGCCTGGGCCAGAGTCTCGGCGCTGAAGCGGTGCGGCACCTCGTACTTGCGCACCGCGATCTCGATCTCCATGCCGGGATCGTCGATCTCGCCCAGCACCTCGACCACGCGCCCCACCGGCTGCGAATAGAGCGACGGCGGCTCGGTCAGCTCGACCGCCACCACCTGTCCGGCCGCGGCATTGGCGATGCCGTTCTTCGGGATCAGGATGTCCTGGCCCATGCGCTTGTCTTCCGGCGCCACCAGCCAGATGCCCGACTCCAGCAGCAGCCGGCCGATGATGGGCCGCTTCTTGCGATCCAGGATCTCCAGCACGCGCCCTTCCGGGCGGCCACGTTTGTCGTAGCGCACGACGCGCACGCGCAACCGGTCGCCATGCATCACGGCATGCATCTCCTGGGCCGACAGATAGACGTCCTGGCCGCCCGCATCGGGCAGCAGGAAGCCATGGCCATCGCGGTGTCCTTGCACCACGCCCTCGATCTCGCTCAACAGGGCCCCGCCCTGGTTTTGGGAGGCGCTTGCAGACTTAAAATTTTTGATGATAGAATCCTTGTCTTTCCTGAAATGCCCAGGTGGCGGAATTGGTAGACGCACTAGTTTCAGGTACTAGCGGGTAACTCCGTGGAGGTTCGAGTCCTCTCCTGGGCACCAAATATCGAAGGCCAGCACATTGTGCTGGCCTTTTTCGTTTCTCCAAGCCGCAGCGGGTCGAATGCTGCCGCAGATACAACAAAGCCGGCCATCCCCTGGGGCATGACCGGCTTCGCTGTGCAATGCATCGCGTAGACGGGGATTTCTCAGACGACGAATTTCTTGGCCAGCGCGTCCGGCCGCATGTCGTCGTATTCCTCGAAGGGCTGGTGGATCCAGGGGCTGGTCTCCAGCATCTCGACATAGTAGTCCGGTGTGTAGCTGGACACGCCCTTGGTCCAGATCACCGCCGAGCGCAGCTCGCTGATCGCGGGCATGCCGCGCAGGCGCTCGACCACGGCCCGCAGGGTCACGCCCGAATCGGCCAGATCATCGACCAGCAGCACGCGGCCGGCCAGCTCGCCCTTGGGCATGGTGATGTACTTGGCAATGTCCAGACGTCCCTGGATCGTGCCGGCCTCGGCGCGGTAGGAGCTGGTGGACATGATGCCCAGCGGCTTGTCGAACACGCGCGACAGCACGTCGCCCGGACGCATGCCGCCGCGGGCCAGGCAGAGGATCTGGTCGAACTGCCAGCCGGAGTTGTGCACCTTGAGCGCCAGGCGCTCGATCAGCATGTGGTACTCGTCCCAGGATACGTACAGATGCTTGCCGTCGTCGGTCAACATGGATGGTTGCTCCTCGTTGGATTTGATTGGAGAAGAAGAGGATCAGGCCTTGAAGGGGTGCCGCAAGACGATGGTGTGCTCGCGGTCGGGGCCGGTGGAGACCATCGCGATCGGCGTGCCGGCCACTTCCTGCACACGCTCCAGGTAGCGGCGCGCATTCAGCGGCAGCTTGTCCCATTCGGTGATGCCGGCGGTGCTGTCGGTCCAGCCCGGGAAGGTTTCGTAGACGGGCCTGCAGGCGACGATCTCGTCGGCATCCAGCGGCAGGATATCGAGGGTCTGGCCGTTCAGCTCGTAGCCCACGCACATCTGCACCTCGGCCAGGCCGTCCAGCACGTCCAGCTTGGTCATGCACAGGCCGCTGATGCCATTGATGATGATGGAGCGCTTCAGCGCGGCGGCGTCCAGCCAGCCGCAGCGGCGCGCGCGGCCGGTGACGGTGCCCTTCTCCTGGCCGACGGTCGACAGGTGATAGCCGACCGTACCTTCCTTCTCCCATTCCAGCTCGGTCGGGAACGGGCCCGAGCCGACGCGCGTCGTGTAGGCCTTGGTGATGCCCAGCATGTAGTGCAGCATCTGCGGCCCCACGCCGGCGCCGGCGGCGGCATTGCCGGCGACGCAGTTGCTCGAGGTCACATAGGGATAGGTGCCGTGGTCGATGTCCAGCAGCGTGCCCTGCGCGCCCTCGAACAGGATGTTCTGGCCGGCCTGGTGGGCCTTGTGCAGCATGTAGCCGACATCGGCCATCATCGGCTTGATCTGCTCGGCCATCTTCATGGCCTCGTCGAAGATCGGCTGAAACTCCAGCTCGCCGCAATTCAGATAGCCGCACAGTGCGAAGTTGTGCAGCTCCACCAGCTCCCTGAGCTTCTTGGCAAAGCGCTCGGGATGCTTCAGATCCTGCACGCGCAGCGCGCGGCGCGCCACCTTGTCCTCATAGGCCGGGCCGATGCCCTTGCCGGTGGTGCCGATCTTGCCGCCGCCGCTGCTCTCGCGCAGGGCTTCACGCGCCTTGTCCACTGCCACATGGAAGGGCAGGATCAGCGGGCAGGACTCGGAGATGTAGAGACGCGAACGCACCTCGACACCGGCCTTTTCCAGGCGCTCGATTTCGCCCAGCAGATGGGTCGGGTCCAGCACCACGCCGTTGCCGATATAGCAGGCCACGCCGTCGCGCATGATGCCCGAGGGGATCAGCTGCAAGGCGGTCTTCACGCCCTTGATCACCAGCGTGTGGCCGGCGTTGTGGCCGCCCTGGAAACGCACCACGCCCTGGGCATGCGGCGTCATCCAGTCGACCACCTTGCCCTTGCCTTCGTCACCCCATTGGGTGCCCACCACAACCACGTTACGACCGCGCGCGATTTCGCTTTGCATGATGACTCTTGATTCGTTGAAAAGGTTGTTGGCGACGCTGCGCGCTCAAAGCGCGCGCAGCACCCACTGAGAATCGATGCGGACCAGCTCGCGGTCGCAGTCGAATTCGTCGCCTTCGTGCTCGTGCCCGGGCAGCACGCACACCACGGTCTCGCCCAGCTCGCGCAGGCGGCGGATCGCCGTGCGCAGGCCCGCGTCCCCTTGCTCACTGTCACTCCAGGGCGCACGCACCGCGGCACGCAGGGGCGTGGCCGGGCTGAGCTGCACCAGGGCCTTCAGATCCAGGCTGAAGCCCACGGCCGGACGGCGGCGGCCGAACACCGCCCCCACCTCGTCATAGCGGCCGCCGCGCAGCACGGCATCGCTGGAACCGGCGGCATAGACGGCGAAGCGCACGCCGCTGTAGTAGGCGTAGCCGCTCAGGTCGGCCAGGTCGAAGCCCAGGGCCACCTCGGGATGGGTCTGCTGCAGATGGCTGGCCAGCCATTGCAGATCGTCCAGCGCGGCGGTGACCGCCGGCGTCTTCGGCAGACGCTCGCGCGCCTGGGCCAGCACCTCGATGCCGCCGTACAGCGACAGCAGGGCCTGCAGCCCGGCCACAGCCTCTGCGGCCTCGGCCGGCAGCTCGGGCGTCAGGGCGCCCAGCGCGGCCGCATCCTTGGCCGCCAGCGCGGCCACGATCTCGGACAGCAGGGTCGGGGCCAGCTTCAGTTCGCCCAGCACCCCTTGCACCAGACGAGCATCGCCCAGATCGATCGCGATATCGGCCAAGCCGGCGCGGCGCAGCGCATCCAGCGCCGCCTCCTGCACCTCCAGGTCGGCCTCCAGGCCGGCATGGCCGTAGATCTCGACGCCGAACTGCAACGGCTCGCGCGTGGCATTCAGGCCCGCCGGGCGGGTGTGCAGCACCGGGCCGCAGTAGCACAGGCGGGTAACGCCGGCGCGGTTCAGCAGGTGCGCGTCGATGCGCGCCACCTGCGGCGTGGTGTCGGCGCGCAGGCCCAGCGATCGCCCCGAGAGCTGATCCACCAGCTTGAAGGTCTTCAGATCCAGCTCGCGTCCGGTACCGGACAGCAGCGAATCCAGATGCTCCAGCAGCGGCGGCATCACCAGCTCGCAGCCGTAGCTGCGCGCCATGTCCAGCATGTCGCGGCGCAACTCTTCGATGCGGCGCGCCTGGGACGGCAAGACGTCGGCAAGATGCTCGGGCAGCAGCCAAGCAGAAGACATGGACGTAAGGGAGGCGGTTAAAAACGGCATTGTACCGGCCCCGCAAGGCGGCCGAGCAATGCCCGAGTGGAGCGGCCCCTAAAAACGGCGCATGAGGCGGCGGCGCCTCAGGGGCAGCTCAGGCCCACAGCGCCAGCAGCAGCATCAGGCCGGCCAGCATGCTGGACAGACCGATGAAGCGGATCTGTCCGTCACTCATGGCCAACAGGCGCGCGAACAACTGGCGCCAGGCCGCGGGGTTCAGGAAGGGCAGCAGCCCTTCGATCACCAGCATCAGGGCCAGCGCCCCCAGCAGGGTCTCGCCCATGCTGCCGGCGCCGGCTTACTTGCCCTTGGCCGGGGCAGCGGGCCCGCTGCCACGCATGGCCTTGAAGAAGTCGCTGCTGGGGTCGACCACCATCACGTCGGACTTGTTGCGCCAGGCGGCGCGGTAGGCCTCCAGCGAACGGTAGAACTGCGCGAACTGCGGGTCCCGACCGAAGGCTTCGGCATACAGCGCCGAGGCCTTGGCGTCGCCCTCGCCCTTGATCTTCTGGGCGTCGCGGTAGGCCTCGGCGACGATCACCTCGCGCTGACGGTCGGCGTCGGCCTTGATCTTTTCGCCCTCGGCCGAGCCGGTCGAGCGCAGCTCATTGGCGACGCGCTTGCGCTCGGATTCCATGCGGCGGTAGACCGAGTCGGTGATGTTGGCGGCGAAGTCGACGCGCTTGATGCGCACGTCCACCACCTCGATGCCGAACTGCTTGGCCTCGTCCGCCAGGCGCCGCTGCACGTCGTTCATCACCTTCTCGCGCTCGGTGGCCAGCACGGCCAGCACGGTGCGCTTGGTGACCTCCTCGTTGAAGGCGGCCTGCACGATGGGACTGAGGCGGCTCTCGACATTGCGCATGTCGGTGCCGCTGTTGCGGATGAACTGGCGCGGCTCGGCGACGCGCCATTTGACCAGCCAGTCGATCACCAGGCTCTTTTTCTCGGCGGTGAAGATGGCGCGCGACTCGGGGCTGTCCAGGGTCTGCATGCGGCGGTCCAGGAACACCACGTTCTGGAACGGCGGCGGCAGCTTGAACTTCAGACCGGGCTCGGTGACCACGGCTTTGATCTCGCCCAGGGCATAGACCACGGCGAACTGGCGCTGATCGACGATGAAGAGGGTCGAGCTGGCCAGCATGAAGGCGATCAGGGCGCCGATGACGATGGAGGCAATGCGATTCATGTTCTTGTTCTCCTCGCCTCAGCGGCTCTCGCGGTCGCGACCACGCAGACCGTCGCGCGAACGCACGTCGGCAGCGCTGCCCTGCGACGCAGTATCCGGCAGCACGGCCGGCACGGGAGGGCTGGCGGTCACGGTGGAGCCGGCCTGCTGCAGCAACTTGTCCAGCGGCAGGTACAGCAGGTTGGAGCCGTTGCGGCTGTCCACCATCACCTTGCTGACATTGCTGTAGACCTGCTGCATGGTGTCGATGTAGAGGCGGTCGCGCGTCACGGCCGGCGCCTTCTGGTACTCGGCCAGCACGCTCTTGAAGCGCTGCGCATCGCCCTCGGCCTGCGCCTCGACTCTCGACTTGTAGCCCTCGGCCTCCTCGCGCAGGCGCGCGGCCGTACCCTGGGCCTTGGGAATCACGTCGTTGGCATAGGCCTGACCCTCGTTCTTCAGGCGCTCGCGGTCGGCGCCGGCCTTGAAGGCGTCATCGAACGCGGCCTGCACCTGCTCGGGCGCCTGCACGTTCTGCACGTTCACATTGGCCACCAGGATGCCGGCCTTGAGGCGGTCCAGCTGGTTCTGCACCGATTTGGCCAACTCGGCGGCGATGGCATCGCGCTGCTCGTACAGCACCGAGTCCATCTTGCTCTTGCCGACTATCTCTCGGACCGCCGATTCCGCGGCCTGGATCACCGCCTCGTCGGGACTGCGGTTCTCGAATAGATAGTCGCGCGCATCCTTCAGCCGGTACTGCACGGTAAAGCGGATGTCGACGATGTTTTCGTCCAGGGTCAGCATCGATGAGTCGCGCAGGCCGGTGGCCTGCACCACCGAGTTGCGCCCCACCTCGACCGAGCGCAGCTGGGTGACGGGCACGACCTCGTTGGCCTGGAAGGGGTAAGGCAGGCGCCAGTTGAAACCGGCATCCACCGTCTTGCTGTACTTGCCGAAGGAGGTGACGACCGCCTGCTGGCCTTCCTGCACGATGTAAAAGCCGCTGCCCAGCCAGCCCAGCGCCACGACGCCGGCGATCAGGCCGACGCCGATGCCGGCGCTCTTCATGTCGGGCTGGAAGTTGTTGCCGCCGCCGCCATTGCCGCCCTGGGGCGAACCACCGCCGCCCTTGCCGCCGAACAGGCCCGAAAGCTTGCGGTTGAAGTCGCGCCAGAGCTCGTCCAGATCGGGCGGGCCGTCGTTGCGGCCATTGCTCAGCAGGCGACCGGCCAAGCGTTGCCAGGGCCGCGCACGCACGGACTCAGATTTGTTCATGCTCATGCCTGTCATTCATGTTGTGGGCAGATGGGGTCGGGTCATGTCCGTTCAAGCCCGCGGCCGGCGGCTGCATGCACTGCACGATGCGCGCGCGCAGCACATCCAGGCCCTCGCCGCTCAGGGCGCTGACGAAGACGCGCGGCACGCGCAGGCCACCGGGCCGCTCCAGCCAGTCCTCGTCCGAGCGCGGGCGCTGGTTGTCTTCCAGCAGGTCGAGCTTGTTGTAGACCAGGATCTGCGGAATGCCGGCGGCACCGATCTCGTCCAGCACCCGCTCCACCTCGACCATCTGCTCGTCCAGCACCGGGCTGGCGGCGTCGATCACATGCAGCAGCAGGTCGGCCTCGGCCGCCTCCTGCAGGGTGGCCTGGAAGGCCTCGACCAGCTTGTGCGGCAGGTCGCGGATGAAGCCCACGGTGTCGGACAGCGAGACGCTGGCCCCGGCGGCCTCCAGGTAGAGCGAGCGCGTGGTCGTGTCCAGCGTGGCGAACAGCTGGTTGGCCGCATAGGCGCGCGCCTTCACCATGGCGTTGAACAGGGTCGACTTGCCGGCATTCGTGTAGCCGACCAGCGAGACCCGGAACACCTGGTTGCGCTCGCGCGCGCGCCGCTGGGTGCCGCGCTGGCGCTGCACCTTCTTCAGACGCTCCTTGGTGACCTTGATGCGGTCGTCGATCATGCGGCGGTCCAGCTCGATCTGGGCCTCGCCGGGGCCGCCGCGCATGCCGATGCCGCCGCTCTGACGCTCCAGGTGGCTCCAGCGCCGCACCAGGCGCGTGGCCAGGTATTGCAGCCGCGCCAACTCGACCTGCAGCTTGCCTTCATGGCTCTTGGCGCGTGCCGCGAAGATCTCCAGGATCAGCGCGGTGCGGTCGGCCACCGGCACGCCCAGCACGCGCTCCAGATTGCGCTGCTGGGCCGGCGAGATCGCCTGATCGAACAGCACGGTATGGGCCTGGTGCGCCTGCACCAGCAGCTTGATCTCGTCGGCCTTGCCGGAGCCGACGAACAGCGCGGCGTCCGGCGCCTGGCGACGCGCGATGACCTTGGCCACCGGCGTATCACCGGCGGACTCGGCCAGCAGGGCCAGTTCATCGAGCGTGGGATCGAAATGGCCGCTGCGGCCGATCTCGACGCCCACGAGAATGGCGCGCGCCGCCTCGGAGGGCGGCGACGCGGGAGTGGGAGAAAAGGAAGAGGAACTCAAGGGTGCGAGGGGCTCAGGCGCCCCCGAAGCGCTTTATTGGGCGTTTTCGCCGCCGTTCTCGGCCGCGTGGAAATTCACCGCACGGCCCGGCACCACGGTGGAGATCGCGTGCTTGTAGACCATCTGGGTCACGGTATTGCGCAGCAACACGACGTACTGGTCGAAGGACTCGATATGCCCTTGCAGCTTGATACCGTTGACCAGGTAGATGGACACCGGCACATGCTCCTTGCGCAGCAGGTTCAGGAAGGGATCTTGCAAGAGTTGGCCTTTGTTGCTCACGATATGCTCCGTGTTAGAGAGAACGAGGGGATGAGAAAGCGTTGGGAGGCTTCACCTTAACACAGGGAAAGCCCCGATGGTCGGACCGATCAGGCCTCTTTGTCCGCAAAGGGATTCTTGGCCGAGCGCAGCTCGATGCGCAGCGGCGTGCCGACCAGCTTGTAGTGCGTGCGGATGCGGCCTTCCAGATAGCGCTTGTAGGCATCGGTCACCCCCTCCAGCGAGTTGCCGTGGATCACGACGATCGGCGGATTCATGCCGCCCTGGTGGGCGTAGCGCAGCTTGGGGCGGAAATGCCCGCTCTTCTTGGGCGTCTGGTGCTCCACCGCTTCCTGGATCAGGCGGGTCAGCACCGGCGTGGTCATCTTCTTGAAGGCTGAAGCGTAGGCGTCGGCCATCGCGTTCCACAGCGGCCCCAGACCCTGGCGCTTCAGCGCCGAGATATGGTGCAGCGGCGCGAACTTCAGGAAAGACAGACGATGCTCGATCGAGCGCTCCAGCTGCTGACGCTGGTAGCTGTCGATCGCGTCCCATTTGTTGATCGCCACCACGACGGCGCGGCCGCTGTCCAGCACATAGCCGGCGATATGCGCGTCCTGGTCCGACACGCCCTGGGTCGCATCGATCAGCAGCAGCACCACATGGGCGTCGGCAATGGCCTGCAGGGTCTTGACCACCGAGAACTTCTCGATCGCCTCGAACACCTTGCCCTTGCGGCGCAGGCCGGCGGTGTCGATCAGCTTGAACTTCTGACCCTGGCGCTCGAAGTCCACCGCGATCGCGTCGCGCGTGGTGCCGGGCATGTCGAAGGCCACCAGGCGCTCCTCGCCCAGCCAGGTGTTGATCAGGGTGCTCTTGCCCACATTCGGGCGACCCGCCACCGCGAGACGGATCACGCCCTCCTCTTCCGGCAGCTCTTCCTCGCTCTCGGGCCCGAAGGGCTCCAGCACCGCCTCCAGCAGGCTGCGGATGCCCTGGCCATGGGCGGCCGAGACCGGATGCGGCTCGCCCATGCCCAGTTCGTGGAACTCGGCCAGCAGCGGCGATTCGCTCATGCCCTCGGCCTTGTTGACCGCGAGGTGGACGCGCTTGTTGGCCTGGCGCAGATAGCGCGCGATGTCCTGGTCCTGGCCCGACAGGCCGGTGCGCACGTCGACCACGAACACCACGGCGTCGGCCTCGGCCACCGCCTGGCGGGTCTGCTTGGCCATCTCCTTGACGATGCCCGTGGTGCTGTCCGGCTCGAAGCCGCCGGTGTCGATGACGATGAACTCGCGTGCCCCAAGGCGCCCGTCGCCGTAGTGGCGGTCGCGCGTCAGCCCGGCGAAGTCGGCCACGATGGCATCGCGGCTCTTGGTCATCCGGTTGAACAGCGTGGACTTACCCACGTTCGGGCGGCCGACCAGGGCGATGACGGGTTTCATGATGTTCTTGTTCTTCTAAGGTTGGGAAAGAAAGCTCTGCTCGGGCTTTACTCCGGGCTTCACTCGGGCCGGAGCGCGAAGAGGCCGCCGTTGCGGGTCACCACCAGCACGGTGTCGCCCAGTTGCACCGGCGCGGCCACCACCGGCGAGCCGTCGGTGGCCAGACGGGCCACGGTCTTGCCGCTGTCGAGCGCCAGGAAATGCACATAGCCCTCGTAGTCGCCCACCAGCAGGTGCTTGCCCGCCGACAGCGGCGCGCTGAGCTTGCGGTTCAGCAGTTGCTCGGCGCTCCAGACGGTGTCGCCGTTGCCGAGCTTCCAGGCAGTGATGCGGTCGGTGGCATCGGCGCCGTAGACCTGCTGGGCATCGACGCCCACGCCCAGGGTGCCGCCGACATTGCGGCTCCACAGCGTCGAGCCGCGCTCGGCGTTGACGCAGCCCACGGCCGACTGGAAGGCGCGCGCGCACAGCGTGTCGCCCTGGCGGGCCAGCGGGCCCACCAGGTCGGCCAGACGCTCCACCTCGTTGGTGCCGCGCGGCGTGGCCACATTGGCCTCCCAGCGCAAGGTGCCGCGCAGCGGGTCGATGCCGGCCAGACGCGCGCCCTGCCCCACCACCAGGGTGTCCTTGTAGGCGGCGAGCACGCCGGGCTGCGACAGGGTCAGCGGGTCGCCGGGGCGACGCAGATCCCACAGGCGGCGGCCGTCCAGCGCGTCGAAGGCCAGCACCTGGCGATCCACGGTCAGCAGGAAGACGCGCTCGCCGGCCACCAGCGGCGCGGTGCTGACGGTCGAACCGACGGTCTTGCGCCACACCGGCTTGCCGGCATCCAGCACCACCAGTTCGTTGTTGCGGGTCACGACCGCGGCGAAGCGGCCGTCGCTGCCGACGCCGGCCTGCAGCTTGGCACCGGCCTCGCCGCGCCACAGCACCGATCCATTCGCGGCCGAGAAGGCCTGCACCACGCCATCGCTGCCGGCGACCACGAAGCGGTCGCCGCGCGCCGCAACCGCCAGCGGGAACTGCACGCCATCCAGGCGCGCGTTCCACAGCTGGCGCGCGCCGACGGCGCCGCCACCGAGCGTTTCCAGCGGCGCCGGCTTGGGCGCGCTGGAGGAGCTGAACCACGCGCAGGCGCTCAGCAGCGCCGTCAGCCCCAGGATGGCGAGCGGCCGCATCAGGTGACGGGCGGCCTTCATTGCGCGGCTCCCGACGCGGCGGCGTCCGGTGCGGCCACGCCCAGCGAGGCCAGCTTGGCCTCGATCAGGCGGCGATAGTCCAGGGTCTTGTCCATCGCGGCATAGGCCTTCAGGAATTCGGTCTTGGCCGCATCGGGCTTGTTCTGCAGCAGGGCCAGATCGCCGCGGCGGTCGGCCACCAGGGCGGCGAAGTCGGCCCCCTTGACGCCGTCCAGGGACTTGGCGGCCTCGTCGAGCTGTTTGGCGTCGAGTTGCAGCGCCGCCAGGCGCAGGCGCGCGATGTCGCGGTACTCGGTCTCACCGGCGCTCTCGGCGGCCCAGGCGAGGCTGGCGCGGGCCGCGTCGGCCTGGCCCTTGTCGGCCTGCAGCTTGGCGGCCACCAGCGCGGCCTGGGCGGCGTAGACGGTGCGCGGGAAGCGTTCCTTCAGGTCGGCGAAGACGCGGCCGGCCTTCTCGGCGTCCTGCGCCTCGGTAGCCGTCTCCAGCGCCTCGAACATCGCGGCGGCCTTGGCGGCCTGGTCGCGCTGCCAGTAGTTCCAGCCGTTCCAGCCGGCAAAGGCCAGCAGGACCAGCGTGACCACCCAGGTGATCAGATTGCCGTAGCTTTGCCAGAAAGCCTTCAGCTGGTCCAGCTGTTCCTGTTCTTCGAGATCGAGATGAGACGCCATTGCGGGAGCTGTTCTAGGTGGTCGGGGTCAAAGATGCGCGATTATGCGTTGAGCAAAAGCTCGGCCGCCCAGTCGGGCACGGCCGTCAGCGCGCGGGTGTACTGGGCGGCATTGGCGTCGCGCAGCGGCTTGATGGCCACCTGCCCCTGCGCCAGCTCGTCCTCGCCGAAGATCAGCGCGAAGGCGGCACCGCTGGCGTCGGCCTTCTTGATCTGCGATTTGAAGCTGCCACCACCGGCATGCATCTGCACGGCCAGGCCGGCCGAGCGCAGCGCTTCCAGCGCAAGCTGGACCTGGGGGCTGACAGCCGGATTCGGCACGACGGCATAGACCTGCGGCGCGGCGCTGGGCACCGGCAGCTTCAGCTCGTCGATCAGGAGCAGCAGGCGCTCGATGCCGAGGCCAAAGCCCACCGCCGGCGTCGGCTTGCCGCCGAGCTGCTCGAACAGACCGTCGTAACGACCACCGCCGCAGACGGTGCCCTGCGAGCCGAGATGGTCGGTGACCCACTCGAACACGGTCAGGTTGTAATAGTCCATGCCCCGCACCAGGCGCGTATTGACGCGGTAGGCCAGGCCGGCCGCGTCAAGCACCGCACGCACCGCGTTGAAATGGGCCAGCGTCTCTTCGCCCAGGAAGTCCATCAGCCGCGGGGCGCCTTCGACAAGCGCCTGCATCGCCGGGTTCTTGCTGTCGAGGATGCGCAGCGGGTTGCTATGCAGGCGGCGCTTGGCGTCCTCATCAAGCTGCTCGGCATGGGCCTCGAAATAGGCAATCAGCGCCGCGCGGTGCGCCGCGCGTTCGGCCGGCTGGCCCAGGCTGTTCAGCTCCAGCCGCACATGCTGGCCTTCGATGAGACCCAGCTCCTTCCAGAGCCGGCGCGCCATCAGGATCAGCTCGGCATCGACGTCCGGCCCGGCAAAGCCCAGCGCCTCGACGTCGAGCTGATTGAACTGCCGGTAGCGGCCCTTCTGCGGCCGCTCGTGGCGGAACATCGGGCCGACGGTCCACAGGCGCAGCGGCCCGTTGTAAAGCGCGTTGTGCTCGACCATCGCGCGCACGATGCCGGCCGTCGCCTCGGGGCGCAGCGTCAGCTTGTCGCCGTTCATCGAGTCGGTGAACGAGTACATCTCCTTCTCGACTATGTCGGTCACCTCGCCAAGGCCGCGCACGAACAGCGCCGTCGGCTCGACGATGGGCGTCAGCATGTACTGATAGCCATAGCGGGCCAGCACCGAGCGCAGCGTGTTCTCGAACCACAGCCAGAGCTGCGAATCCGGCAGCTTGTCCTTGCGCGTGACGCTGCCGGGCAGGATGTCATTCATGCCCTTGACCGCCTGCAAGACGGTGGGCTTCTTCGTTTCTGTCATGCGGATGCGGTCGCGCCGAAGCGCTTCTCGATGTAGTTCTCGACCAGGGCGTGGAACTCGGCTGCGATGTTCTCGCCGCGCAGGGTCAGGGCCTTCTCGCCGTCGATGAATACGGGCGCGGCCGGCGCCTCGCCGGTGCCGGGCAGGCTGATACCGATGTCGGCATGCTTGCTCTCGCCGGGGCCGTTGACGATGCAGCCCATCACGGCCACCTTCATGTTCTCGACGCCGGGGTACTTGCTGCGCCAGACAGGCATCTGCGCGCGCAGGAAATCGTCGATCTGCTTGGCCAGTTCCTGGAAGGTGGTGCTGGTGGTGCGGCCGCAGCCGGGGCAGGCAGTGACGCTGGGGTTGAAGGCGCGCAGCCCAAGGGACTGCAGGATCTCCAGCGCGATCACCACCTCCTGGGTGCGCGCCTCGCCGGGCTGCGGCGTCAGCGACACGCGGATGGTGTCGCCGATGCCCTCCTGCAGCAGGATGGACAGGGCCGTGGCCGAGGCCACCGTGCCCTTGGTGCCCATGCCGGCCTCGGTCAGGCCCAGGTGCAGCGCGTAGTCGCAGCGCGCGGCCAGGGCCCGATACACCGAGATCAGGTCCTGCACGCCGCTGACCTTGCAGCTGATGATGATGTTGTCGGGGTTCAGGCCCAGTTCGCGGGCGTAATCGGCCGAACTCAGCGCCGACTGGATCAGCGCCTGGTACATCACCTGCTTGCCGTCCCAGGGCTCGGCGCGCTTGGCATTGTCGTCCATCATCTGGGCCAGGATCTCCTGGTCCAGGCTGCCCCAGTTCACGCCGATGCGCACCACCTTGTCGTACCTGGCGGCGGCCTCCACCATCATCGCGAACTGGCGGTCCTTCTTGTCGCCCTTGCCGACGTTGCCCGGGTTGATGCGGTACTTGGACAGCGCCCGGGCCATCGCCGGGTGCTCGGTCAGCAGGCGGTGGCCGTTGTAGTGGAAATCGCCGACCAGGGGCACGTCGATGCCCATGCGGTCGAGCTGCTCGCGGATATGCGGCACGGCATCGGCCGCCTCGGGCGTGTTGACCGTGATGCGCACCAGCTCCGAGCCGGCCACGGCCAGCTCCTTGATCTGGATCGCGGTCCCGATCACGTCCACCGTGTCGGTATTGGTCATCGATTGCACGCGCACCGGCGCATCACCGCCGATCGTGACCACGCGCGAGCCCCACACGACGCGCGCCTGACGGCTGCGGCGAGCCGCCGGGCTGGCGGCGGCAATGGCTTCGGCAATGCTGGTTTGGGTGTCGATCATGGGCAGACTGCTTCGGACGATTACTTCAGTTCCAGACGTGCGACATTGTCCCGGCTCTGGGCGGCCAGATCCACGGCCGCGCCGCGCAGAGTGATTTCGGTGCCGGCCACATTGCCGATGCGCAAGCGCAGCGGCGGCAGCACGGCCAGCTCGGCTACGTCGCCGGGCCTCATCAGCCGGGACAGCATGACCTGACCCCGGGCGTCGGTCACCTCGACCCAGGATTCCTGGACGGCCTTGACACGCATCGGCACCTGCCCCGCCTGCAGGGGGGCGGGCGCCATCGGCGCGGCGACGGAGGCGGCCGTGGGCATGCCGATGGCGGCCACGCTGGCCGCCGCCGTTGCGGGGGCGGCGGGGGCGGTAGATGTAGTAGGTGCGGCGATCGCGGGCAGGGCCGCCGGAGCCAGTTGCTCCGCCGCGCTGCCGGCAACGACCGGTGCCGCCGCGTCGAACTGCGGCGCCGGGGCGGGCTGGATCTCGACCGGGGCGGGCTTGACGGCCTCGGGGCCGGACAGCGGCGGCAGCCATTCGCCGGGCAGCAGGTAGACCGCCAGGGCCGCCAGCAGCAGCAGCAGCGGTGCCCAGACCACCGGACGCTTGAGCCATTCCAGCGAAACCTGCTCCTCGCGCAGCGCGCGCTCGCGGAAGGGCTGGTTCAGCCCCCTGGAGACGCGCTCCAGCGCCGGATCGGCGCCGCGCGGCAGCAGGTCCAGCACCGGCGCCGCGTCGATCTTGAGCACGCGGCACATGGCCTTGGCCAGCGCGCGGGCGAAGGTGGCATCGGGCAGCTCCTCGTGGCGGTCGGCCTCCAGAGCCTCCAGCTTGGCCTGCGGCACCTTCAGCTGGGCAGCCAGCACGGCAATGTGCAGGCCCTGGGCCTGACGGGCGGCGCGCAGCCAGGCGCCGGCGCTCTGCCGCGCGCCGGCCGGCGAGGCGGCCTCGGGCGCCTCGCTCAGGATGGTTGACATGCGTTCCCTCTCACTCATCGAATCGACCATTGTTCAGTGCCTGCACTTCCGGCGACTGCGGGAAGCGGCGGCGCAGTTGCTGGCCCAGATCGGCCACCGTGGCGCTGTTGCCCAGGCGCCGTTCCACGCGCAGCGAGAGCCACAGACTCTGCGCATTGGCCTGCTCGGCCTGCTCGTTGACGCGCTTCACATAAAAGCGTGCGCGCTCGTACTGACCGTTGCGGTACAGCACCTCGGCCAGGTTGACGGCGATCGCCGGGTTCGCGGGATCCAGCTCGAAGGCCCGGGCCAGGGTCTTCTCGGCCTCGGCCGGGCGGCCCGCCGTGGCCTCGCAGGCCCCCTTGGCCAGCAGCGAGCGCGACACGCCGCGGTACTGCGGCTGCGCCAGCGCGAGGTCGAACTGGGCGAAGGACTCGGGAAAGCGGCGTTGCTGGCATAGGAACCAGGCGTAGTTGTGCAGGCTGTCCGGGTCGTTGGGATAGAGGCTCAGCGTGCGCTTGAAGCTCTCCTCGGCCAGCGGAATCTCGCCCAGTGCCGCATAGACCAGACCGCGCAGATTCAGGGCCTCGCGCATATCGGGTTTGACGGCGAGGGCCTGCTTCAGTTCGTCCAGCGCGGTGTTGTACTGGCCGCGGGTGAAATAGCCGTAGGCCAGCTCGATGCGCACATTGGCACGCCGGTCGAGCTCGGTCTGGTCGGAGGCGGTGCGCGGCACCTGGCCGGCGCCGCTCTGGCCGCCGGTGCCGGTGCCGGCGCAGGCCAGCAGACCCAGCGCCAACGCCAGGCTCAGGGAAATTTGCAGGAGTTGTTTGTTCATGAGCGCCGTGTCATCAGTGATTCACTGTGGATTGCGCCCCCCGAGACCATGAACCATCACCGGCGCCCGCACCATGCGCTGCTGCACACGGGTACGGTCCTGCACTTCGCCGGCCAGTTGGCCGCAGGCGGCATCGATGTCATCGCCACGGGTCTTGCGCACCGTGGTGACGATACCGGACTTGATCAACACCTCGGCAAAGGCCTGCACGCGCGCGTTCGAGCTGCGCTTCAGACCCGAGGCCGGGAAGGGGTTGAACGGAATCAGATTGATCTTGCACGAGACATGGCCGCGCAGCAGTTGCACCAGTTGGACGGCCTGCTCCGGCGTGTCATTGACGCCGTCCAGCATGCAGTACTCGAAGGTGATGAAGTCGCGCGGCGCCTTCTCCAGATAACGGTTGCAGGCCTCGAGCAGCTCGTCGATCGGGTACTTCTTGTTCAGCGGCACCAACTGGTCGCGCAGCGGATCGGTCGGCGCATGCAGCGACACCGCCAGCGCCACCGGCACATCCTCGCGCAGCCGGTCGATCATGGGCACGACGCCCGAGGTCGACACCGTCACGCGGCGGCGCGACAGGCCGTAGCCATGGTCGTCCAGCATCATGCGCAACGCCGGCACCAGGGCCGAATAGTTCTGCAGCGGCTCGCCCATGCCCATCATCACGACATTGGTGATCACGCGCTCGCCGCTGTTGAAGCGCCGGCGCAGGCTGTGCTCGGCGAACCAGAGCTGGGCGATGATCTCGGCCGTCTCCAGGTTGCGGCTGAAGCCCTGGTGGCCGGTGGAGCAGAAACGGCAGCCCACCGCGCAACCGGCCTGGCTGGAAATGCACAGCGTGCCGCGGTCGTCCTCGGGGATGAACACCGCCTCGACCGCATTGCCGGCGCCGACGTCAAACAGCCACTTGACCGTGCCGTCGGCGGAAAGATGTTCGGAGATCACGGGCAGCGCCGTGACATGGGCCGTGCCGCGCAGCTTCTCGCGCAGCGACTTGGCCAGGTCGCTCATCTGATCGAAGTCAGCGGCGCCCTTCTGATGAATCCAGCGAAACAGCTGGGTGGCGCGAAAACGCTTCTCACCCAGCTGCTCGCAGAACGCAGCCAGTCCTTCCAGATCGAATCCAAGCAGGTTGACCGCGTTCATGGTGTTCACCTCTTTTCTATGGCCTCATGGCCAGAGCACCAGAGGCGTTGGCCGGCTTTTCAGCGGCTGTAGACGTTCATGCCGGGGAAGAAGAACGCAATTTCTTGCGCTGCGGTTTCGGCGGCATCCGAGCCGTGCACGGCGTTGGCGTCGATGCTGTCGGCGAAATCGGCGCGGATCGTGCCCTTCTCGGCCTTCTTCGGGTCGGTGGCGCCCATCAGGTCGCGATTCTTCAGGATCGCGCCTTCGCCTTCCAGTGCCTGGATCATCACCGGGCCGGAGATCATGAAGCTCACCAGGTCGTTGAAGAAGGGACGGGCCTTGTGCACGGCGTAGAAGGCCTCGGCCTCGCCACGCGACAGGTGCGCCATCTTGGCGGCCACGACCTTCAGGCCGGCGGCTTCAAAACGGGCATAGATCTGGCCGATCACGTTCTTGGCGACGGCATCGGGCTTGATGATGGAAAGGGTGCGTTCGATCGCCATGTTTTTCTCCTGAAAGCTTGGGCTTGGCAAAGCCCTAGATTGTACTGTGTGATGATGACGGCCCCTTGCGGGGCCGGGAAATAGGGACCGACAGCCGCTCAGCGCCGACCGCCGCGGCCACCGCCGCCGCCGGAGCGACCGCCGCCACCGCCCGATCGGTTGCCGCCGCCACCGCCACCGCCGCCCCGCCCACCGCGACGGGTGAAGGCGTCGGCGCCGATATAGCCGACCGAGGTCTGCATCGGATCGGGCTCGCGCGGGCCATTGCCGCCACCGCCGCCCTTGCCGCGGCCGCCCCGACCGGGCGCACCGGTGCCCTGGGCGCCGCTGCCGCCGGCGCCGAAGCCGCTCGGAATGCCACGCTTGCCGCTGCTGGCGAAGCGACGGTCGAAGGTCTGCTCCAGCGGGTTGATGTTGTGCGGGATGAAGTCGTCGTCGCTCTCGTCGTCGCGGTCGCGGCCGCGCTCGACGCCACGCTCTGCGCCGCGCTCCTGCTGACGCATCTCGGGCGGACGCTGCGAAGGCTCGGGCCGGCTCGGACGCGGGCCGCCGGTGCCGCCGCGACGGTTGCGCTTGCTGTTGCCGCCGCCACGTTCCTCGCGCGGCGCCTGGCCTTGCTGACCCTGACCCTGGCGCGGTTCGCGGTCCTGACGGTCCTGGCGACCACCGCCGGCCAGGCGGCGGATCACGCGCACATCGTCCTCGCCCAGTTCCACCCAGACGCCGCGCTTGAGGCCGCGCGGCAGCACCACGGTGCCGTAGCGAATGCGGATCAGGCGGCTCACCACCAGGCCCACGGCCTCGAACAGCCGGCGCACCTCGCGATTGCGGCCCTCGGTGATGACGACGCGGTACCAGCGGTTCACGCCCTCGCCGCCGCCGTCCTCGATGCTCTTGAAGCCGGCCTGCTGACCCTCGATCTGCACGCCCTCCAGCAGCCGGGCGCGCTGCTCGTCGCTGAGCGTGCCCAGCACGCGCACCGCGTACTCGCGCTCGACGCCGAAGCGCGGATGCATCAGCTGGTTGGCCAGCTCGCCGGAATTGGTGAACAGCAGCAGGCCTTCGGTATTCAGATCCAGGCGGCCGACCGACTGCCACTTGCCCTGATACAGCTTGGGCAGGTGGCGGAACACGGTGGGACGGCCCTCCGGATCGTTGAAGGTCACGACCTCGCCGGTGGGCTTGTGATAGGCCAGGATGCGCGGCGCCGGCGGCGAGATGCGCACGCGGATCTGCTTGCCGTTGACCGCGACGCGGTCGCCGAAGGAGATGCGCTGGCCGATATGGGCCACCTCGCCGTTCACTTCGATCTTGCCCTCGGCGATCATGTCCTCGATGTCGCGGCGCGAGCCGACACCGGCCTGCGCCAGCACCTTCTGTAGCTTGGGCGCATCCGGCTCGGGGGCCAGCACGCGCTTCTGCTCGACCTCGGTCACGGTCTCGGCGGACGACGCCTCCTCGGAGCCGTCGAACTCGCCAGCCAGCACCTGGGCAAAACGTTCGCCGACCTCGGCCTGCAACTGCTCGGGCGCAGGCTCGGCGCGCTGCGGACGCGCAGCCGCGGCCTCGTCGCCCTCGGCCTGCTCGTCGCCGGCCTCGTCGCGGGCGCCCTCGCCCGCCTCAAACTCACCGCGACGGCGGCCGCGGCGACGGTTGCGGCCGCGGCGCTCGTCGGACTCGGCACGCTCGCCGGCGTCCGCCGCCTGCGGCTGCGCCGCCTCGACCGCGGGCTGCGGCTCACCGACCGGTTCGGCCGGCGCCGCAGCGCTGGCCTGTGCCGCCACCTCGCCTGCTGCCTCGCCCGTCGGTTCGGCGGCCGCCTTGCGCGGGCTGCGGCGCTTGGGCGCCGGCGCCTCGTCGGCTGCCACGATCGGTTCCGCAGCCACCGCCGGCGCCGCTTCCTCCGCCTTCTTGGCGGCGGTCTTGCGCGGCGCGCGCGGCTTCACCGGCTTGGCCTCGGCGCCCTCCGCAGCGGCGACCGGCTGAGCGTCGGCCTCCGCCTTGGCTCGGGTCGTGCGGCGGCGCTTCGGCGCCTCTTCGGCCAGGCCCTCGGGGGCGGCCTTGATGTCGTTATCGTCTGAATTCATGCGTCGGCTTGCACCTTCTCGCTAGCGTCGGATTCGGAGCCCGGGGCGGTGTCGCCCGCGGTCACCGGAACGGATGCGCCCTCAGGAGAAACCTCGGGCGCCGGGGTAAGTAGGAACTCGGTGGAAATATCGGTGGAAATGTCGGCAGGAGGTGCGGCGGGCTCGGCCGCCGCGGCCACGTCCAGCAAGGAGGCCTGCCCCTCCAGCATCTGCGCCAGCGCCGGACCGGGCTCGCCGCCGGACTGCAGCTCGGGCAGCTGCTCCAGACTGGCCAGCCCCAGATCGTCGAGGAACTGGCGCGTCGTTGCATAGAGCGCCGGACGGCCCGGCGCCTCGCGATGACCGATCACCTCGATCCAGGCGCGATCTTCCAGCTGCTTGATGATCTCGCTGGAAACGACGACACCGCGGATGTCCTCGATGTCGCCGCGCGTCACCGGCTGGCGGTAGGCAATGATGGCCAGGGTCTCCAGCACCGCGCGCGAATAGCGCCGCGGCTTCTCGGGGTGCAGCCGGTCCAGGTACTCGCGCAGCTCGGGGCGGCTCTGGAAACGCCAGCCCGAGGCCACCGCCGTCAGCTCCACGCCGCGACCCTCCCAGTCGCGGCCCAGCTCGTCGAGCAGGCCGCGCAGGGTATCGGCGCCGACCTCGTCGGCGAACAGGGTCCGCATCTCGCGCACGGTCAGCGGCTGCTGGGCGCAGATCAGCGCGGTCTCGAGGACGCGCTTTGCATCCTGTGTGTTCATGGACTGCTGTCAGCTGGCCGCCATCCTGGCGGTCGTGTTTGGAACATTCGCTGCATTCAGCGGGCTGTCGGGTCTAGGGGCTGTGATCCTCGGCGGGCCGCCGCTTGCCCTCACGGACTGCGGCATGGCCGGCATGGCCCCGGGGCAGCGGCGACTGATCGCGAATGGCTACTACTTTCTTCGCGGCGCTTGGCTGACCCAGCTGGCGCCATTGTAGCGCTTGTCGCGCGCTCAGGCGCCTTTGCCGTCCAGCCCCGCTGCGGGCAAGCCCGCCGCGGTCCAGCTATCGGCCAAATCCTGTGGCACGGATGCATCAAACCTCAGGGCCTGGCCGTCGATCGGGTGCGCAAAACTCAGCCGCGCCGCATGCAGGGCCTGACGCCCGAGGCCCAGCGCCGGCGTGCCGCCGTACAGCGCATCGGCCACCAGCGGGTGCCCCTTGCTGGCCAGATGCACCCGGATCTGGTGGGTGCGGCCGCTGTGCAGCACGCAGCGCACGGCGCTGTAGCTGCGGCCCTCGAGCTCGGCCTGCGCCAGCAGATAGACATCGGTGCGCGCCGGCTTGCCGCCGGCCAGCACCGCCATCTTGACCCGCGACACCGGATCGCGGCGCAGCGGCGCGTCGATCACCAGCTCCGCGGGTACCCGGCCATGCGCCAGCGCCAGGTATTCGCGATGCACCTCGCGCGCCGCGATCATGCGCACCAGGGCCGTCACCGCCTCCAGGGTCTTGCCGACGACCATCAGGCCCGAGGTGTCCTTGTCGAGCCGGTGCACGATGCCGGCGCGCGGCAGGGTCGCGGCCGCCGGGTGATGCGCCAGCAGCCCGTTCATCACGGTGCCCGACCAGTTGCCGGCCGCCGGGTGCACCACCATCCCGGCGGCCTTGTTCAGCACCAGCAGATGGTCATCTTCATAGACGATGGCCAGCGGCAGCGCCTCGGCGCGGAAGGCCTGGCTCTCGGCCGTGGGCTGCAGCTCCAGCTGCACGCGCTGGCCGGCCTGCAGCTTGCGCGCGGCCGTGGTGGCGGCTTGGCCGTTCACCAGCACGCAGCCGCGGCCGATCAGGGCCTGCAGATGGTTGCGCGAGAACTCGGGGGCCAGGCCGGTCAGCCAGCGATCCAGGCGCTGGCCATGGCCGGCGGCATCGACCTGGGCTTCGCGCCGCTCGACGCCCTCCTCGGCCTGCTCCAGATCCTGCTCGTCGCCACTCTCGGCCAGCGCTGCCGCGGCCAGGTCGGACTCGGCCTCAACCATATAATCAAACTCCATTATTTGATGGCCGGCGCCATGTTGCTGTCGGCATGGACCATGACAGAACACAGCTCGCGACTGCGCGGCTCGCTCGGCCCACTCGCAACCGGTATGTTGGCCCTGGCAATGGGCCTGCTGGCGGCCTGCTCCACCCCGCCGGAAGACCAGAACTCCCAGGCGGCGCTGGACAAATTGTACGCAGACGCCAAGGCCGACATCGAGAGCGGCAGCTACGAGCGCGCGATCAAGACCTTGGAGCGCATCGAGGGCCGCGCCGCCGGCACCCTGATGGCGCAGCAGGCCGCGCTGGACCTGGCCTGGGCCCAGTACCGCAGCGGCGAGCGCGCCGCCGCCGTGACCACGCTGGACCGCTTCATCAAGCTCAACCCCTCCAGCGCGGCGCTGGACTATGCGCTGTACCTGAAGGGCCTGGCCAACTTCAACGAAGATCTGGGCCTGTTCGGCAAGCTCGCCAACCAGGACATCTCCGAGCGCGACCAGCAGGCCTCGCGCGACGCCCTGCTGTCCTTCCGCCAGGTGGCGGAGCAGTTCCCCGAGTCCAAGTACGCCGAGGACGCGCGCATCCGCGTCGACTACATCACCAACACGCTGGCCGCCTATGAGGTGCATGTGGCGCGCTACTACTACAACCGCGGCGGCTACGTGGCCGCGGCCAACCGCGCGCAGCAGGCGGTGGTGGAGTTCCAGCAGGCCCCGGCGGCCGAGGAGGCGCTCTACCTGATGGTGCAGAGCTACGAGAAGCTGGGCCTGAAGCCGCTGCGCGACGACGCCGAGCGGGTGCTGCGGAAGAACTTTCCCAACAGCGAATACCTGGCCGGCGGCAGCGGCAAGCGCAAGCGCGCCTGGTGGCAATTCTGGTGAGCTGAGATCCTGCAGCCGAGAAGGCGCCGCACCGCGGCGCTTTTTTATGCCCGCTCGACGCGTTCGGCGGCCAGCATCCGGAGCCAGTCCAGCGCCTCGCCCTCGGTCTCCAGGCGCGTCATCGGCGGCAGCGCGGCGCGCAGGCGCCGGCCGTAGTTCATGCCGGCCATGCGCGGGTCGCAGACGATCAGCAGGCCCTTGTCCGTTTCGCTGCGGATCAAACGCCCGCCGCCCTGCTTCAGCGCGATCGCGGCCTCGGCGATGAAGAATTCCGCAAAGGCATTGCGCCCCTCGGCCTCCAGCTTCTGCACGCGCGCCTCCACCAGCGGATCGCTGGGCGGCGGGAACGGCAGCTTGTCGATCAGCACGCATTGCAGATCGTCGCCCGGCACGTCGATCCCCTCCCAGAAGCTGGCCGAGCCGACCAGCACCGCGCGCGGGTTCTCCATGAACTGCTGCAGCAACAGGCGCTTGGGCGCCGCCCCCTGCACCAGCACCTTGATCGGCTCGGCATCCTGCTCGAAGTCGTCGCGCAGCGCGTCACCGATGGTCTGCAGCGCCCGCAGCGTGGTGGTGAGCACGAAGGTGCGGCCGTCGAGCGCGCGCGCGCAGCGCGCCGCCATGATCGCCACCGAGGGCGCATGGTCGGGTTCGCTGGGCTTGGGGAAGCCGCGCGGCACGTAGAGCCGCGCATGGTTGGCATAGTCGAAGGGGCTGCCGACGCGCAGCACCCGCGCATCGTCCAGGCCCGCCGGCTCGGTGAACCATGTCAGGCGCTCGTCGTCGCCCAGAGTGGCCGAGGTGAAGATCCAGGCCTTGGCCGGCCCCTCGAACTGCTCCAGCATGGCCTCGCGGATGTCCAGCGGCGACTCGACTAGGCGCGCCTGATGCGTGCTCAGGTCGATCCAGCGCACCGCCCCGGCATCGGGCTCGGCCGCAAAATGCTGCGCCAGCTTCAGCAGGGCGCCGGCGCGCTCGCGCAGGCGCACGAAGTCGGGCGAGATGGCGCCCACGGTTTCCAGCGCCGCCTCGGCCAGCTCGGCCGTGCGCGCCACGCCATCCAGCGCCGCGGCAAAGCCGGGCGTGCCGGCGCGCTCCTGCCAGCGCAGCTTCAGCATGCCGCGCAACTCCTTGGCCGCGCCGGCCGCGGCCAGGCGCAGCTCGCGCGCGGCGCGCTCCAGCTGCGCCGCCAGGCCCTGCCAGTCCTGCAGGCCGCGCGCCTCGGTCAGCCCCTGGGCCAGCACATCGCGGGCGAAGTCGGTCAGCTGGCTGGTTCCCAGCAGGGTGCCGAGAAACTGCAGCCCGGCCTCGGGCAGCTGGTGCGCCTCGTCGAAGATGGCCATGTCGACGCTGGGCAGCAGCTCGGCCACGCCGCTGTCGCGCAGCGCCATGTCGGCGAAGAACAGGTGGTGGTTGACCACCACCACATCGGCCTCCATGGCCTCGCGCCGCGCCTTCACCACATGGCAGGCACGGTAGTCGGGGCAGTCGGTGCCCAGGCAGTTGTCGCGCGTGGAATTGATGAAGGGGATCAGCGGCGAGCGCTCGTCCAGCCCCTCCATTTCGGCCAGGTCGCCGCTGACGGTGCCCTGCGCCCATTGCTCGACGCGGGCCAGCAGCAGCACCGAGCGCCGGTCCGGCAGGTCCGCGCTGTGGCGCGCCTGCTTCATGCGGTGCAGGCACAGATAGCTGCCCCGCCCCTTCAGCAGTGCGCTGCGCAAGGGCAGCTGCAGCGCACGGGTCAGGCGCGGCAGGTCGCGCAGGAACAGCTGGTCCTGCAGGCTCTTGGTGGCCGTGCTGATCAGCGCGCGGCCGCCCGACAGCAGGGCCGGCACCAGATAGGCGAAGGTCTTGCCGACGCCCGTGCCGGCCTCCACCACCAGGGCCTCGCGGCGTGCGATCGCCTGGGCCACGGCCCGGCTCATCAGCAGCTGCGGCTCGCGTGGCGCATAGTTCGCATCGGCACGCGCCAGCGGGCCGCCGGTGTCGAAGGCGGCCAACACCCATTGCTCCAGCTCGCTCGGCGGCTGGTCCGGCTGCGTCTGATCCATCAGGCCGGCTCGGCGGGGTCGGTGGCTTGTTCGATGCGGGCGATCAGGTCGCGCAGGGCCAGGCGGCGCTTCTTCAGGCGCTGCAGGGCCAGCTCGTCGAGCGGCTGCTGCCGGGCCAGGCTGTCGATCATCACGTCCAGATCGGCATGCTCGATGCGCAGCTCGATCAGGCGGCGCGGCAAGGAATGTAATTGTTCATCCATGTAAGGCTAGGATGGCATGCGAAACTGCCTGCCGAGCATTGGTTGCCGATTATATTTCCGTCATGACGCGCAGCGCCCCCGGATTTCGACTCAACGCCGCCACCGGCACCCATCGTGGGGACCGCCCCTACCAGCAGGATCAGGTGGAGATCTTCAGCCATCCGCGCCAGAGCGGCTGCCTGTTGGCCCTGGTGGCCGACGGCATGGGCGGCAAGAGCGGCGGACGCAAGGCGGCGGACCAGGTGGTGATGACCGCCCGCCAGCTGTTCGAGCGCTTCGTGCCCGGCGACGAGGCCCCCGAAGCCTTCCTCAGCCATCTGGCGGCCGAGGCGCACCTGATGATCAAGCTCACCGCCATCGCCACCGAGGAGGAGCCGCACAGCACGCTGGCGGCCTTTCTGATCATGCCGGACCGGCAATGCCATTGGGTCCATGCCGGCGATTCGCGCATCTACCATTTCCGCGGCCCGAGCATGCTCAGGCGCACGCTGGACCATTCCTTCGTGCAGCGCCTGCTCGACGAAGGCCAGATCAGCGAGGCCGAGGCGGCGGTGCACCCGCAGTCGAACCTGCTCACGGGCTGCCTGGGCACCGAGCAGGACCCGGAGCCGAGCAGCGAGACCGTCGAGCGCCTGCAACTGGGCGACTGCCTGGTCGCCTGCAGCGACGGGCTCTGGCATTACTTCACGCCGCACGAGCTCGGCACGGTGCTGCACAGCCTGCCGCCGCGCGAGGCGGCCGAGCTGCTGGTCGAGAAGGCGCGCCAGCGCGCCCATGGCGGCGGCGACAACCTGTCGCTGGCCATCGTGCGCGTCGAGGCGATCGCTTAAATACCGCTATCTCGGCGCGGCTATCTCGGCGCAGCCGACTCAGCGCGTCGGCGTCGGCCCCGACGCCCGGGGGGGCGCCGGCAGCGCCGCCAGGTCGGCGGCACTCGGCGTCGGCAATGCCTGGACGGGCTTGGGCGGACGCTCCTGCTGCTTGCGCAGCACGCTGTCGCGACGCGTGGCGGCCTGACGCTGACGCTCGGCCGCCTGCTCGCGGCGCTGCGCGGCCTCCTGCTCGTTCTTCTTCAGTTCGGCTTGCACCGAGCGCGCATGGCCGGCGCTGTCCGGCACATGGGCGGGCTTGGGCGCGGATGCCGGCGGCGCGGCCGGCACGGCCCCCTGCACGGCCTTGGCCTGGCTCTCGGCCTCGCGGCGCGTGCTCTCCTGCTGCTTGGCCTCCAGGCGCTCGCGCTGGCGCGCGGCACGGACATGGCGCTCCTCGGCGTCGAGCCGCAACTCGCGCTCGCGCAGGGGCTTGAGCGCTTCGAGGCGCTCGTCGGTGGCGGACTGACGGCAGCGGTTGACCTCAAAACGGTCGCCGCAGGCCTGCAGCGCCTCCTTGTAACGCGCCTCGATGCGAGCGCGCTGCTGTGCGATGTCGCGGCGGCCCTCATCGGCGGCCCGCGCCTGTGGCGGCAGGGTCGACAGGGCAAGCCCGAACAGCAGGATTCCGAACTTCATGCCCTAGCCTATCAGGTCAGCGAGGTGTCGACCTCGCGGCGCGCCAGCGCCAGGTACTCGGCGCTCTGCATCTCCTGCAGGCGCGAGACGGTGCGCGGGAACTCGTGCGCCAGCGGGCCCTCGGTGTAGAGCGCCTCGGGCGGCACCGCGGCCGAGATGATCAGCTTGACGCGGCGATCGTAGAGCACGTCGACCAGCCAGGTGAAGCGACGCGCCTCGCTGGCCAGGCGCACCGGCATCTCCGGCACGTCCGAGAGGATCAGGGTGTGAAACTGGCTGGCCAGCTCCAGATAGTCGTTCTGCGAGCGCGGGCCGCCGCACAGGGTCTGGAAATCGAACCAGACCACGCCGCCGGCACGTCGCCGGGCATGCAGCTCGCGGTGCTCGATATGCAGCAGCGGGCTCTCGTCGCGCGCCTCGGCCAGCGATTCGAAGGCCTCGGTCAGCGCCGCGTCGGCGCGCTCGTCCAGCGGGCAGTGATACAGCTCCACATGCTCCAGCGAACGCTGGCGGTAATCGGTGCCATGGTCGACATTGATGACCTCCAGCTTCTCGTTGAGCAGGGCGATCGCGGGCAGGATGCGGTCGCGGTGCAGGCCGTTGGGATAGAGCTCGTCGGGCCGGAAATTGGAGGTGGTGACGATCGAGACGCGGTGCTTGAACATGGCGTCCAAGAGGCGATGCAGGATCATCGCATCGGTCACGTCGGCCACGTGGAACTCGTCGAAGCAGATCAGGCGGAAGCGCTTGGCGATGCGCTTGCCCAGCTCTTCCAGCGGGTCGGCGATGCCCTTCAGGTCCTGCAGCTCGCGGTGCACCTCGCGCATGAACTCATGGAAGTGCAGGCGGGTCTTGCGCGTCAGCGGCACGGCCTGGAAGAAACAGTCCATCAGGAAGCTCTTGCCGCGCCCCACCCCGCCATACATGTAGACACCACGCGGCAACGGCGGATGGCGCAGCAGCTTGGTCACCGCATTGCTGCGGCGCGCCTTGTAGTCGGCCCATTCGTCCTGGCAACGCTGCAGCGCCGCAATGGCGTGCAGCTGGGCCGGGTCGGCGGTGTAGCCGCGCTCCGCCAGGGTCTGCTGATAGAGCTCGGTGACTGAGGTCATGGAAGAAGGAAGGTCCTCGGGAGTCCAGCAAGGCAAAGGGGCGACCTTCGCCGCCCCTTTTCACTTTGAAACGCCGCTGGCGATCAGAAGTTGAGGGTGCGCTTGTCGATGGCCAGCGCGGCTTCCTTGGTCGCCTCGCTCAGGGACGGGTGGGCATGGCAGATGCGCGCGATGTCCTCGGCCGAAGCCTTGAAGGCCATCGCCACCACGGCCTCGGAGATCAGCTCCGAGGCAAAGGGGCCGATGATGTGCACGCCCAGGATCTCGTCGGTCTTGGCATCGGCCAGGAACTTGACGAAGCCATTGGTGTCGCCCAGCGCGCGCGCGCGGCCGTTGGCCAGGAAGGGGAACTGGCCGGCCTTGTAGGCGCGGCCCTCGGCCTTCAGCTGCTGCTCGGTCTTGCCGACCTGCGCGATCTCGGGGCTGGTGTAGATCACCGAGGGAATGATGTCGAAGTCGACATGGCCATGCTGGCCGGCGATGCGCTCGGCCACCGCCACGCCTTCTTCCTCGGCCTTGTGCGCCAGCATCGGCCCCCGCACCACGTCGCCCACCGCCCAGACATTGGACAGGTTGGTCTTGCAGTCCGCGTCGACCACGATCGCGCCGCGCTCGTCCAGCTGCAGGCCCACGGCCTCGGGGTTCAGACCGATGGTGTTGGCGCTGCGGCCGATCGAGACGATCAGCTTCTCGACTTCCAGCACCTGGGAGGCACCCTTGGCATCGGTGTAGCCGACCGTCACGCCCTTCTTGTCCTTCTTGACCTCGGTGATCTTGACGCCCAGCTCGATGGCGAGGCCCTGCTTCTTGAACAGCTTGGCGGCTTCCTTGGCGACCGACTCGTCGACCGCGGGCAGGAAGGCCGGCATGGCTTCCAGCACCACGACCTCGGCGCCCAGGCGGCGCCACACCGAACCCAGTTCCAGGCCGATCACGCCGGAGCCGATCACGCCCAGCTTCTTGGGCACGGCGGCGATGCGCAGCGCGCCGTCGTTGGAGAGGATCTGCTCCTCGTCGAACGGCGCACCGGGCAGCGCGCGGGCGTTCGAACCGGTGGCCAGGATCACATGCTTGGCCTGGATGGTTTCATCGCCGGCCTTGATCTCATAGCCGCCGTCCTTGGCAGCGACGAAGCTGCCGCGGCCGTGGAAGAACGTGACCTTGTTCTTCTTGAAGAGATACAGGATGCCGTCGTTGTTCTGCTTCACGACCTGGTCCTTGCGGCCCAGCATCTTGGCCACGTCCATCGTGACCTTGCCGGTCGAGATGCCATGGTCGGCAAAGTGCAGGCTGGCGTGCTCGAAATGCTCGCTGGACTGCAGCAGGGCCTTCGAGGGAATGCAGCCGACATTGGTGCAGGTGCCGCCGGGCGCGGGACCGCCCTTGTCGTTCTTCCACTCGTCGATGCAGGCGGTGTTGAAACCCAGCTGGGCCGCGCGGATCGCCGCGATATAGCCGCCGGGGCCGCCGCCGATCACGACGACGTCAAAGTTCTTGGTGCTCATGAATATTCCTTCGTACGCAAGCCCCAACCTTGCGGGGCGTAGCGAGCGGGATGCAGGGCTAGGCGCGGGTGTCGGGGAACCTGAACGTAGCAGCGCTACGTGAGGATTCCCCGATCGAGCCCCGCAACGACGCCATGCACCCGCGCAGTAGCCCTAATCTCAGATGTCGAACAGCAGGCGGGCCGGATCTTCCAGCGCTTCCTTCATCGTGACCAGGCCCAGCACGGCCTCGCGGCCGTCGATGATGCGGTGGTCATAGGACATCGCCAGATAGTTGATCGGACGCACCACCACCTGACCGTTCTCGACCACGGCACGGTCCTTGGTCGCGTGCACGCCCAGGATGGCCGATTGCGGCGGGTTGATGATGGGGGTCGACAGCATCGAGCCGAAGGTACCGCCGTTGGAGATCGAGAAGGTGCCGCCCGACAGTTCCTCGATCGACAGCTTGCCGTCCTTGGCCTTCTGGCCGAAGGAGGCGATGGTCTTCTCGATATCGGCGAAGCTCAGCTGGTCGGCATTGCGGATGATGGGCACCACGAGGCCACGCGGCGAACCGACGGCGATGCCGATGTCGAAGTAGCCGTGGTAGACGATGTCGTTGCCGTCCACCGAGGCGTTCAGCACCGGGTACTTCTTCAGCGCGGCGACCGCGGCCTTGACGAAGAAGCTCATGAAGCCCAGCTTGACGCCATGCTCCTTCTCGAACTTCTCCTGGAACTTCTTGCGCATCTCCATCACCGGCGCCATGTTCACCTCGTTGAAGGTGGTCAGGATGGCGTTGGTGGACTGCGACTGCAGCAGGCGCTCGGCGACGCGGGCGCGCAGGCGGGTCATCGGCACGCGCTGCTCGGGGCGCTCACCCAGGTTCTGCACCGCGGGCGCGGCGACGGCCGGCAGGGGCTTGGCCACGGCCGGAGCGGCCGGCACGGCGATCGCAGCGGCGGCGGCAGGCTTGGCCGAGGCGGCCAGCGCGTCGCCCTTGGTGACGCGGCCATCCTTGCCGGAGCCGGCGACGTCGGTCGCGGCCAGGCCCTTCTCGGCCAGGATCTTGGCGGCGGCGGGCATCGCCACATCGCCCTTGGAGCCACCGGTGGCGGCAGCGGGCGCAGCGGCGGCAGCGGCCGGCGCGGCCTCGGCCACGGCCTTGACTTCCAGCGGGCTGACCTGGGCGGAGGCCTCGGTGTCGATCTTGGCGATCAGTTCCTCGCTGACGACGGTCTCGCCGTCGTTCTTCAGGATCTGGGCCATCACGCCGGCGGCCGGCGCGGGCACTTCCAGCACGACCTTGTCGGTCTCGATCTCGATCAGGGTCTCGTCGATCGCGACGGCCTCGCCGGGCTTCTTCTTCCAGGAGATCAGCGTGCCTTCGGAAACGGACTCGGAAAACTGCGGAACCTTGACTTCTACGATTGCCATGATGTGAATTCTTTCTGTTCTGAACGCAAGAGGCCCCGTGCCGCTTGGGCAGTACGGGGCCTTTCTTCGCTGCTTTACTTGGTCAGGATGAAGCCCTTGAGCTTGGCGAAAGCCTGCTCCAGCAGGGCCTTCTGCTGGTCCTGGTGCAGATGGGCATAGCCGACGGCCGGCGAGGCCGAGGCCGGACGGCCGGCATAGCCGAGCTTCTGGCCTTCCACCATGTTCTCGTGGATGTAGTGCTGGACGAAGAACCAGGCACCCTGGTTCTGCGGCTCGTCCTGGCACCAGACGATGTCGCTCAGGTTCGGGTACTTCTTGATCTCGGCGGCGAAGGCCTTGTGCGGGAAGGGATAGAGCTGCTCGACGCGGATGATGGCCACGTCCTTCTTGTCGCCGCGCGCCTTCACCAGGTCGTAGTACACCTTGCCCGAGCAGGCGACGATGCGCTTGACCTTGTCGGCCACGATGCTGTCGTCGCGTTCGCTGATCACGGTCTTGAATTCGCCCTTGGTGAATTCGCTGATCGGCGATGTCGCGTCCTTGTTACGCAGCAGGGACTTCGGGGTCATGATGACCAGCGGCTTGCGGAACATGCGCAGCTGCTGACGACGCAGCAGGTGGAAGATCTGCGAGGCCGTCGTCGGCTGCACCACCTGCATATTGTTGTCGGCGGCCAGCTGCATGAAGCGCTCCAGGCGCGCCGAGCTGTGCTCGGGGCCTTGGCCCTCGTAGCCATGCGGCAGCATCAGGGTCAGGCCGTTGGAGCGGCCCCACTTGACCTCGCCGGAGGCGATGAACTGGTCGATCACCACCTGCGCGCCGTTGACGAAGTCGCCGAACTGGGCTTCCCAGATCGTCAGGGTCATCGGGTCGGCCGAGGCGTAGCCGTACTCGAAGCCCAGCACCGCCTCTTCGGACAGGATGGAGTCGATCACGACGAAGGGCGCCTGGCCCTCGGCGACGTTCTGCAGCGGGATGTAGGTGCCTTCGTCGAACTTCTCGCGGTTCTGGTCGTGCAGCACGGCATGACGGTGCACGAAGGTGCCGCGGCCGCAGTCCTCGCCCGACAGGCGCACCGGGTAGCCGCTGGCCACCAGCGAGGCGAAGGCCATGTGCTCGCCCATGCCCCAGTCGACATTGATGTCGCCGCGGCCCATCGCGGCGCGGTCGGCGATCACCTTCTCGACCAGCGGGTGGGCCTTGAAGTTCGACGGGATTGTGGTGATCTTCTCGGCCAGGCGCTTGAATTCGGCCACCGGCAGCGCGGTGTCGCAGCTGTCGGTCCACTTCTTGCCGAGATACGGCGACCAGTCGGTCGCGTACTTGCTCTTGAAGTTGGTCAGCACCGGGTCCACCGTGTGGCGGCCCTCGTCCATCGCGGCGCGGAAGGCCTTGAACACCTCGTCCGGACCGTCGGCCGCCAGCACACCCTGGGCGACCAGCTTCTCGCCATAGAGCTTGCGAGTACCGGGATGCTGGGCGATCTTCTTGTACATCAGCGGCTGGGTCAGGGCCGGCGTGTCTTGCTCGTTGTGGCCCAGCTTGCGGAAGCAGACGATGTCGACGACGACGTCCTTCTTGAATTGCTGACGGTATTCCAGCGCCCATTGGGTGCACAGCACCACGGCTTCCGGATCGTCGCCGTTCACGTGCAGCACCGGGGCCTCGATCATCTTGACGACGTCGGAGCAGTACAGGGTCGAGCGGGTGTCGCGCGGATCGGAGGTGGTGAAGCCGATCTGGTTGTTGATCACCAGATGCACCGTGCCGCCGGTGTAGTAGCCGCGGGTCTGGGCCAGTGCCAGGGTTTCCATCACGACGCCCTGGCCGGCGAAGGCCGCATCGCCGTGCACCAGCACCGGCAGCACCTGGGCGCCGACCGGGTCGCCGCGGCGGTCCATGCGCGCCTTGACCGAGCCCTCGACCACCGGGTTGACGATTTCCAGGTGCGAGGGATTGAATGCCAGCGACAGATGCACCGGGCCGCCGGGGCTGGTCACGTCGCTGGAGAAGCCCTGGTGGTACTTGACGTCACCGGCCGGCAGGTCTTCCGGCGCGGTGTGCTCGAACTCGGCGAACAGGTCCTTGGGCATCTTGCCCAGCGTGTTCACGAGCACGTTCAGGCGGCCGCGGTGGGCCATGCCGATCACGATCTCCTGCACGCCCATCAGGCCGCCGCGCTGCACCAGCTCGTCCATCGAGGCGATGAAGCTCTCGCCGCCTTCCAGCGAGAAGCGCTTCTGGCCGACGTACTTGGTATGCAGATAGCGTTCCAGTCCTTCGGCGGCGGTCAGGCGGCCGAGGATGTGCTTCTTCTTCTCGGCATCGAAGCTGGGCTTGGAACGCACCGACTCCAGACGTTCCTGCCACCAGCGCTTCTCGACCTGGTCGGTGATGTGCATGTATTCCGCACCGATCGAGCCGCAGTAGGTCTCGCGCAAGGCCTGCACGATCTCGCGCAGGGTCATCTGCTCGGCCTTGGAGAAATAGGTGTTCGTGGCGCTGAACGAGATGTCCATGTCGGACTCGCTCAGGTCGTAGAAGGCCGGCTCCAGCTCGGGAATGCGCGGGCGCTCGGTGCGCTTGAGCGGATCCAGATCGGCCCAGCGCGAGCCGACATTACGGTAGGCCGCGATCAGCGACTGCACATGGACCTGCTTGCGGGCCACGGCCAGGTCTGCGCCGGAGGCCTTGTTGCCGAAGGCATTGGCCTTGGCACGCTGGGCGAAAGACTCGATCACGGGCGCATGGGCCACGTCGCGGGCCTCGCTGCCGTCGGTGGCCGGCACATGCTGGAGCGCGTCGAAATAGGCGCGCCAGTTGTCGGGCACGGAACCCGGGTTGTCGAGGTAGGCCTCGTACATCTCTTCGACGTAGGGCGCATTGCCCCCGAACAGGTACGAGTTCGACCTGTATTGCTGCATCATCTTTCGCTCACCTTCTGCCCCGGTTTCCAAGGCTGTTGGCTGGTAAATACACCTTCCGCGACACGGCTCGACCGGTTGGCGGATTGCGACCCGCCTTGACTGTTGCCAGAAAAGGGGACGGGAAGGACCGAGAAAAGTCTCGGGGCGGACTGTAGCATCGCTGGCTTACCCTAGGTAGCCACTTAAGCTTTGTCAGCATCGCGCATGATTCCTTGCGCACATCGCCCTCATGTGCGCTGGCGCACCATCGAAGCGGGGTCCCTCCCGCGGGCGCCCTGCCTCACCATATTGCGGGCGTCGGCAGTCTGCAAACGTTTGCGAATCTGCCACCCTTGCCCTAGACTTCGTCTTGCACGCCCCAGCCCCGCGATTGAATGGCTGACCGGCGTCGGGACGATTCAGGAGAGTTCCCATGCAAGTCAAAGTCGTTGACTACAAGGCCGCGGACGCGGCCGAGCAGTTCACCCGCTCGTTGCACGAAACCGGCTTCGGCGTGCTCGTCAACCATCCCCTTCGGCAGGCCCTGGTGGAGAAGATCTATGCCGACTGGCTGGCCTTCTTCAACGGGCAGGAAAAGCAGCAATACGCGTTCTCGAAGGAGACGCAGGACGGCTACTTCTCCACCGAGATCTCGGAGACCGCCAAGGGCTTCACCCAGAAGGACATCAAGGAGTATTTCCACATCTACCCCTGGGGCCGCATCCCGGCGCAGCTCAGGGCCGATGCGATGAGCTATTACGAGCAGGCTAACGGCCTGGCGCAGGAGCTGCTGTCCTGGGTGGAGCGGCACACGCCGGCCGAGATCGCGCAGAACTATCGCGAGCCGCTGTCCCGCATGATCCAGGACAGCCGCCTGACCCTGTTGCGCGTGCTGCGCTACCCGCCGCTGACCGGCCGAGAGCCGGCCGGCTCGCTGCGCGCCGCGCCGCATGGTGACATCAACCTGCTGACCATCCTGCCGGCGGCCAACGAGCCCGGCCTGCAGGTGCAGGCCAAGGACGGTAGCTGGGTGGATGTGCCGAGCGATTTCGGCATGCTGATCATCAACATCGGCGACATGCTGCAGGAGGCCAGCCAGGGCTATTACCCCTCGACCCAGCACCGCGTGATCAACCCCAGCGGCGAGGGCGCCACCAAGAGCCGCATCTCGCTGCCGCTGTTCCTGCATCCGCGCGAGGAGGTGGTGCTGTCGGACCGCTACACGGCCCACAGCTATCTGGAAGAGCGGCTGCGCGAGCTGGGCGTCAAGAAGTAGCCGGCTCCGCCGTCGAATCAAGGCCGGCCGCGTGCCGGCTTTTTGCTGGATGGGTTCGGGCCGGACTGTCCTACAGTGGGACATATGCGCGAGCATCAGGTCCTGATCCACATCCACCCCGAGGCCCCGGCCAAGCCGGCCTGGGGAGCGCCCTGCAACGGCTGCGGCGTCTGCTGCCTGGTCGAGCCCTGCCCGCTGGGCATGGTGATCAGCCGCAAGCGCCGCGGCCGCTGCGATGCGCTGCAATGGGCCGATGCGGCCGATGCGGCCGACGGGGCCGAGGCCGGCGGCGGCCGCTATGTCTGCGGCATGCTCGCCGCGCCGCTGGCCGTGCTGGGCTGGCGGGGCCGCCTGGCGCGGGCTCTCGCCCCCGGGATTTCGCGCCTGGCGCGGCGCTGGATCTCGGCCGGCCGCGGCTGCGACGCCAGTATCGAGATCGCGCCGTCGTCCGCCCCCTAGCCCCGGGCAAGCCATTAGTTCCAGCCCCGGTCGGCGCGACTAGGATGAATCTTTTCCTCTACGCCTTCATGGAGTAAGCAGAAGATGAATCGCAACAAGTTCAAGCTGGCCGCGCTCTCGCTGTCCCTGGGTTTGCTCGCCGCCACCGGCGCACAGGCCGTGCCGCTGCGCTGGGCCGCCCAGAACGACATCCTGACCATGGACCCGCATTCGCAGAACCATGCGACGACCAATGCGATCATGATGCACGCCTATGAAGGCCTGACCCGCTACAACACCAAGTACGAGGTCGAGCCGGCACTGGCCACCAAGTGGACCTTCATCTCGCCCACCCAGGTGCGCTTCGAGCTGCGCAAGGGCGTCAAGTTCCATGACGGCACGCCCTTCAGCGCCGACGACGTGGTGTTCTCCTTCGGCCGCATCAAGCAGCCGCAGGGCACGATGCAGATCTATGTGACCGGCATCAAGGAGGCCAAGAAGATCGACGAGCACACGGTCGACCTGATCCTGGAGGCGCCGAACCCGATCCTGCTGCGCAACATCGTCGACTTCCGCATCATGAGCAAGGCCTGGGCGGAAAAGAACAAGACCACGACGACGCAGGACTACAAGGCCAAGGAAGACAACTACGCCTCGCGCAATGTGATGGGCACCGGCCCCTACAAGATCACCGGCTGGCAGCCCGACCAGAAGATCTCGATGCTGCAGAACGCCGACTGGTGGGACAAGGCCCGCGCCAGCAACATCACCGAGGTCAGCTACCTGCCGATCAAGTCCGACCCGACCCGCGTGGCCGCCCTGCTCTCCGGCGACGTGGATCTGCTGACCGACCTGCCCACGCAGGACGTGGCCAAGCTCAAGTCCGACCCCAAGCTCAAGGTCGTCGAAGGCCCCGAGGTGCGCACCATCTTCATGGCGCTGGACCAGGGCAGCGACGAGCTGAAGGGCTCCAACGTCAAGGGCAAGAACCCCTTCAAGGACAAGAAGGTGCGCGAGGCCCTGAACCTGGCGGTGGACCGCGAGGCGATCAAGCGCACCATCATGCGCGGCCTCTCGATCCCGGCCGGCATCATGGTGGCGCCCGGCGTCAACGGCAACACGCCCGACATCGACCTGCCGCTGAAGGTCGATGTCGAGAAGGCCAAGAAGCTGATGGCCGAGGCCGGCTACCCCGACGGCTTCGAGATCCAGATGAACTGCCCGAACAACCGCTATGTCAACGACGAGGAGGTCTGCCAGGCGGTCGTCGCGATGTGGGCCAAGATCGGCGTCAAGGGCCGCCTCGTGGCCACGCCGATGGCCCAGCACAGCGTGACCTTCCAGAAGTTCGACACCTCGCTCTACATGCTGGGCTGGGGCGTGGCCACCTATGACGCGCAGTACGCGCTGCAGTCGCTGGTGCGCACCAAGACCACCGGCGCGGACGGCAACTTCAACTTCTCCAAGGTCAGCGACGCCAAGATCGACCAGTTGGTCGATGCGATGAAGACCGAGGTCGACATCCCCAAGCGCAACGCGATGATCCGCGAGGCTCTGCTGCGCACGCGCGACGAATACCTGTTCGTGCCGCTGCACCACCAGATGCGCCCCTGGGCGATGCGCGCCAACGTGGCGACCGAGCACCGCTCGGACGACCGTCCGGAGGCCCGCTTCACCAACATCAAGTGACGCGCTCCCGCGCGTGACGACAAGGCCGCCCTCGGGCGGCCTTTTCTTTTTATGCCAGGCGGTTCTTGTGGATGCGCCCGCCCTGCATGATCAGGCCGATGCCCCGCTCCGGCTCGGCCAGCATCGCCAGCCCCTGGCGCGGGTCGCCCTCGATCAGCAGCAGGTCGGCCCAGGCGCCCGGCCGGATCTGGCCCAGTTGCGACTCCTGGCGCATCAGCCGCGCCGCGGTGAAGGTGGCGCTCTGCAGGATCTCCAGCGGGCCCAGCGCCGGCGCGCGCAGCGCGAACTCGCGCGCCTGGCGCGGCTGCATATGGCCCAGCAGATCGGTGCCGAAGACGATGGGCACGCCCTCGGCCCTGGCCAGGCGGATCGCCTCGATGCCGCGTGTCTGCACGCGCGCCAGCTTGGCCAGCATCTCGTCCGACCAGCCCAGCCGCGCGCCCTCCTCGGCCAGCGCCTCGTAGGTGGCCAGCGTCGGCACCAGGAAGGCGCCGGCGTCTCTCATCGCCCGCGCCGCGTCCTCGTCCAGCAGATTGCCATGCTCGATCGAGCGCACGCCGGCTCGCACCGCGCGCATGATCGAGCGCGGCGAATAGGCATGGGCCATCGCATAGAGATTGGCGGCTTCGGCCTCCTCGCAGATCGCCGTCAGCTCGGCGATAGAGAACTGCGTGCCATCGATCGGGTCGGTCGGGCTGGCCACGCCGCCGCCGGCCATGATCTTGATCTGGTTGGCGCCGTTGCGCACCTGCTCGCGCGTCGCGCGCCGCACCTCGGCGTCGCCATCGGCGATCGCGCCGGGCAGGCCCAGGCCGGCGCAGGTGCAGAACATCTCGCGCGTGCCCTTGGGCCGCGCATCGGCATGGCCGCCGGTCTGCGTGATCGGCTGGCCGGCGATGAACAGGCGCGGCCCGACGAAAAGGCCGCGCGCCAGCGCCTCCTGCAGGCCGAAGTCGGCGCCGCCGGCATCGCGCACCGTGGTGAAGCCGCGCATCAGCAGCGCCTCCAGCACCGGCTTGCTGTGCGCGGTGATCAGCGAGGGCGGCATGCTGCTGAGCTTGAGCACGTCGTGCGTCACCGCCATCACATGCACATGGGCATCGATCAGACCCGGCAGCAGCACGCGGCCGCCGGCGTCGACGCGTTCGGCAGCCTCGTCCACCTGCAGCGGCTGCTGGCTGACCGCGGCGATGCGATCGCCCTCGATCACGACCGTGGTGCGCGGGCGCAGTTCCAGCGTCGGGCTGTCGAACAGGGTGGCGTTGTGGATGACGGTACGCGACTCGCTCATGCTTCCTCCGTGGCGGCCCATGCTAGGGCCGCGAGGCCCATAAAAAAGCGGGGTTAGCCCCCGCTCTGTTCGCCCCTCGGCATCGCTCAGAGCGCCAGCCGCTGGCGCGCCGCGCGGTACTCGCGCGCCAGGCGCTCGACCAGCACGCGCGCCGGCACCACCTCGCGCACCGCGCCAATGCCCTGGCCGCTGCCCCAGATGTCCTTCCAGGCCTTCTTGGCGCCGGCGCCACCGAAGTCCATCGTGCTGACATCGCCCTCGGGCAGCTTGTCCGGGTCCATGCCGGCCGCGACGATCGAACCCTTCAGGTAGTTGCCGTGCACGCCGGTAAAGAGATTGCTGTAGACGATGTCGTCGCTGTTGGAGGCCACGATCATCTGCTTGTAGGCATCGGTGGCGCGGGCCTCCTCCGTCGCGATGAAGGCCGAGCCGATATAGGCGAAGTCGGCGCCCATGGCCTGGGCGGCCAGCACCGCATCGCCGGTGGCCATGGCCCCCGACAGCGCCACCGGGCCGTCGAACCATTCGCGGATCTCGTGAATCAGCGCGAAGGGGCTCTTCACACCCGCGTGGCCGCCGGCGCCGGCCGCCACCGCGATCAGGCCGTCCGCACCCTTCTCGATCGCCTTCCTGGCGAACTTGTTGTTGATGATGTCGTGCAGCACCACGCCGCCCCAGGCATGCACGGCCGCATTCACATCCTCGCGCGCGCCCAGCGAGGTGATGATGATCGGCACCTTGTACTTGGCGCACAGGGCCATGTCGTGCTCGAGCCGGTCATTGCTCTTGTGCACGATCTGGTTGATCGCGAAGGGCGCGGCCGGCCTGTCCGGGTTGGCCTTGTTATGAGCCGCCAGGGTTTCGGTGATCTCGGCCAGCCACTCGTCCAGCTGTTCGGCCGGACGGGCGTTCAGCGCGGGCATCGAGCCGACCACGCCGGCCTTGCACTGCTCGATCACCAGCTTGGGATTGCTGATGATGAACAAGGGCGAGCCGATGATGGGCAGGGGCAGGTTCTGCAGGACGGGAGGCAGGGTCACAAGAGTCTCCGTTCGTGGTCGTGAAATTCAGAAGGCATCCAGGGCCAGCGCGGTGACGCTGTCGGCGCCGTCGACGATGGCGTCGCGCAGGCCGCCGGCGCGGCTCAGGATGTGCTCGGCGTAAAAGCGTGCGGTGGCGATCTTGGCCATCATGAAGGCCGCATCCTCGCCGGCCGCTGCCCTGTCCTCGGCCACCAGCAGCGAACGCGCCAGCTGCCAGCCGGCCACCAGGTTGCCGGCCAGCATCAGATAGGGCACCGAGCCGGCATAGGCCGCGTTCGGATTGCTCTTGCCCTGGCCGGCGATGAAGTCCACCACCTCCAGATAGGCCTCGCGGGCGACCTTCAGGCGCTTCAGCACCGCCTTGGCGGCGGCGCTGTCGCGTGCGCTGAGCAGGCCTTCCGTCTGCTCGACCTGGCCGGCCACGGCGCGCGCCAGCTGGCCGCCGTCGCGCGTGGTCTTGCGGCCCACCAGGTCGTTGGCCTGGATCGCGGTCGTGCCTTCGTAGATGGTCAGGATCTTGGCGTCGCGGTAGTACTGGGCCGCGCCGGTTTCCTCGATGAAGCCCATGCCGCCATGCACCTGCACGCCCAGGTCGGTGACCTCCAGGCTCATCTCGGTGCTGTAGCCCTTGACCAGGGGCACCATGAACTCGTAGAAGGCCTGGTTCTGCCGGCGCAGGTCGGCGTCGGGATGGTGGTGGGCCGCGTCATAGGCCGCCGCGGCGACGATGGACATCGCGCGACTCCCTTCGGTCAGCGCCCGCATCGTCATCAGCATACGGCGCACATCGGGGTGGTGGATGATGGGCGCACTGCCCTTGACCGAACCGTCCACCGGGCGCGATTGCACGCGCTCGCGCGCATAGGCCACGGCCTTCTGGTAGGCCGCCTCGGCCACCGCGATGCCCTGCACGCCGACACCGAAGCGCGCGGCGTTCATCATGATGAACATGTACTCGAGGCCGCGGTTCTCCTCGCCCACCAGGGTGCCGATCGCGCCACCATGGTCGCCAAACTGCAGCACGGCCGTGGGGCTGGCCTTGATGCCCAGCTTGTGCTCGATCGAGACGCAATGCGCGTCGTTGCGCGCGCCCAGCGTGCCATCGGCATTGACCAGGAACTTCGGCACGACGAACAGGCTGATGCCCTTGACGCCCTCCGGTGCGCCGGCCACGCGGGCCAGCACCAGATGGACGATGTTCTCGGCCATGTCGTGCTCGCCCCAGGTGATGAAGATCTTGGTGCCGAAGATCTTGTAGGTCCCGTCGCCTTGGCGGTCGGCGCGGGTGCGCACCAGGGCCAGGTCCGAGCCGGCCTGCGGCTCGGTGAGGTTCATCGTACCGGTCCAGCTGCCGTCGATCAGCTTGGGCAGATAGACCGCCTTCTGCTCATCGCTGCCCGCGGTCAGCAGGGCCTCGATCGCGCCGTCGGTCAAAAGCGGGCACAGCGCGAAGCTCAGGTTGGCGCTGTTGATCATCTCGCCGCAGGCCGCGCCGATGGTCTTGGGCAGGCCCTGGCCGCCGAACTCGGCCGGATGCTGCAGGCCCTGCCAGCCGCCTTCGGCGAACTGGCGGAAGGCCTCCTTGAAGCCCGGGGTCGAGAAGACCTGACCGTCCTTCCAGTACGAGGGATTGCGATCGCCCTCCACGTTCAGCGGCGCGATCACGTCTTCGGTGAGCTTGGCGCATTCATCCAGTACCGCCCGGGCGGTCTCGACCCCATAGTCGGCGAAGGCGGGCACCTGCTCGGTCAGGGTCTGCAGGCCGACGAGTTCCTGCATGTCGAACAGCATGTCTTTGACGGGGGCTCGGTAGCTCATGATGTCTTGTCTCCAGATACAACAAGGGCGCCGCGACCGGTCTCAGTCGGGCGCCCTCTTTTTCGTGGCGTGGGGTGCGCCCGCTTACAGGGCCTTGATCAGTTCAGGCACGGCGGTGAACAGATCGGCCTCCAGGCCGTAGTCGGCCACCGAGAAGATCGGCGCCTCGGGATCCTTGTTGATCGCCACGATCACCTTGGAGTCCTTCATGCCGGCCAGATGCTGGATCGCACCCGAGATGCCCGCGGCGATATAGAGCTGCGGCGCGACGATCTTGCCGGTCTGGCCGACCTGCCAGTCGTTGGGCGCGTAGCCGGCGTCCACCGCGGCGCGCGAGGCACCGAGCGCCGCGCCCAGCTTGTCGGCCAGCGGCGTCAGCACCTCGTTGAACTT